>CAXYKR010000319.1:0-9499 GCA_964277815.1 uncultured Mucilaginibacter sp.
AGTTTTACTTCAAAAACCATTGATTATAAAATATTGTTATAACGGCAATAAATCTACTCTATGAATTTTAATAAAGGTGTGAAGTACTTCCAAGTGGCCCAAGGTGTTTGGGGGATGCGGATTTTATTTGTTAACGTATATATAATTGCCAACAGGCGCGGCTTCCCCAAAGGATGGGTGTTGGTAGATACAGGCGTACAAGGCTCAGCGAACAGGATTATTGCTATGGCCGAATCCATATTTGGTGCCGGCACAAAACCGTCTGCCATCGTTCTTACTCATGCCCACTCAGACCATACCGGCGGTTTAGAAGAACTGCTTAAACACTGGGACGTGCCCGTTTATGCGCATGAATTAGAAATGCCTTATTTAACTGGCAAATCATCCTACCCACCAGCCGACCCAACCGTTGGCGAAGGCGTAATGTCGCTGATGTCGGTTTTCTTCCGTAAAAAGCCTTTAGATATAGGTAGTGCATTGCAGGGCATCGATATGGAAAATGGTGTGCCCGAGCTGCCTGAATGGAAAGTAATACATACACCCGGCCACACACCAGGACATATCTCTTTGTTTTTGCCACTCAACACCACGCTGATTGCAGGTGATGCTTTTGTGACTACCAAACCCGAGTCTGCCATTTACGCCTTAGGCAATATTAAAAAGATGTCTGGTCCTCCGCGTTATATGACTACCGACTGGACCGCTGCCGAAGAATCGGTAAAAAAGTTATATGACCTGCAACCTAGGATAGCTGCAACAGGGCATGGCCCTGTAATGCGTGGCCGCGAATTGCAGGAAGAATTAAAACGCCTCGCAGATGATTTTAAAAAACTGGCAGTACCCAATGGCGGACGCTATGCCGAGCATGCTGCCTACGCCGATGATAACGGTACCCAGTACGTGCCACCATTTAAATCAACTACTAAATTTAAGGTAGGTGTGGGCTTGTTAGGAGCAGTTGTGGGTTTCGCAATTACACGTGCACTGGTAGATTAAAGCTGTAAAACGCATACCTTTACCGGGTGGAAAACGTAACACCAAACTCGCAGATACTTGTTGATATTGTAAGGATGCCGATGCCTTTTGGAAAATACAAAGGCACCTTACTATGTGATTTGCCTGTTAGCTATCTGGAATGGCTGAACCGCGAAGGTTGGCCTGCCGGCAAGTTAGGCATGTTACTGGCAACGGTTTATGAAATCAAACTAAACGGACTTACCGCATTATTACATTCTGTAAAGAAATCGGTAAGTCCGCGTTAGTCTCAAATACGTTAGTTGGTATATGATTAAGAAAGCAATTATATACTTATGCTTGGTTTTCGTTTTTAGCAGTTGTGCTGACGGGCAGCCTGGCCAAAATAACCAGTTTGCAGCTTTACCCAAACCTGCCGCAGGCGAAGCAGTAGCTACTTTTGGAGGTGGCTGCTTTTGGGCCATGAGCGAAGCCATGCTTGAGCTGCGGGGCGTAAACAAGGTAATTTCGGGTTATGCAGGCGGCCACACTAAAAACCCAACTTACGAAGATGTATGCACGCGTACTACCGGCCATGCCGAAACGGTGCAGGTATATTATGAACCGAAACAGATAAGCTATACTACATTGGTAGATGCCTTTTTTTACGCGCACGACCCAACCACACTGAACAGACAAGGGCCTGACGAGGGTACGGACTACCGTTCGATAGCCTTTTATCGCACTCCGCAGGAAAAACAGATTTTAGAGCAGGAGATAGCCAAAATCAATGCATCAAGGCATTACTCAGGCAAAATTGTAACACAAGTGGTGCCGTTTAAAGTATTTTACCCGGCAGAGAAATATCATCAGGGATATTATCGCATTCATTTAAATGATAACGCATACCTCACTTCAGTATCATTGCCAAAAATTATGAAAATGCGTAAAATGATGAAGGCGCAATTAAAGCCGGAGTTTGCCAAATAGTTACAGGCGGTTAAACCAACCCTTTTTCCAGAAAAAAAGGACTTGTAATAATCCAATCAGCACCATGATGCCTACGCAGTACACATAGCCATGCGGCTCGTATAATTCTGGCATGTTGGCAGGTAAACGGCGGTTAGTATCGGGGTCGGTGGGAGCAAAGTTCATCCCGTAAACGCCGGCCACAAAGGTAAGCGGTATAAAGATGACTGAGATAATGGTGAGTACCTTCATGATTTCGTTCATGCGGTTACTTACCATTGACAGGTACAAATCAATATTACTTGCGCTTATCTCCTTGTAACTTTCTATCAAATCAATAATTTGGATACAGTGGTCGTATGCGTCGCGCAGGTAGGTTTTGGTTTCCTTGGTAATAAGCGGACTTTCGGTGCGTATCATGTCGTTAATCTTGTCGCGCTCCGGCCAGCTTGCCCGGCGTAACACAATTAGCGTACGTTTCATGTGCTGAGTATCGTACATGATGGTCTTGTCGGCCTTATCGTAAATCCGGTCTTCAATAGCTTCCAACTCATCGCCAATTTGGTTCAGGGCTACAAAATACCAGTCGATGATGGTGTCAAATAAAGCATAGCAAATAAAACCTGGTCCCAACGTACGTATCGGGCTTTTTTGCGCTTTAAGGCGTTTTTCCAAACCTTCAAAGTTTTCTTCGTAGGTTTCCTCAAAGCTGATAATCATGTTATCGCGCACAATCACCGAGAACTGCGAGTTAGTTAGTTCACAATTATTGTCCGTTGTAATTAATCGGCTGGTGCCAAAAACATATTGCTCATACTCATCAAACTTTGGCCGCTGATGCGTATTCATGATGTCTTCCAGCACCAGGTCGCTGATGTTGAGCCGATGGCCAATTTCTTCAATAAGCTTGATATCGCCCAGACCGTTAATTTTTATCCAATGGGTATGGTCGGTACATTGGCGCAGCTGGTCAAAGATGGTCCCGATGTTTTCGCCGGTAGAGCACACCAGTTCCTGGGCGTTGTAAGAGTATATTTTGATGTGCGGCTTAAGTGCCCCTTCGGGTACACGAATCAGCCCCGGCCGGTCGCCTACGTTACCGGCCCTTTTATTAATTTTTGAAGATTTACGCTTACGTTGCGCCAGACTCATTTACAGGTAGTTTACAGATTGCGGGCCCTGATTAAAAAGCAAGTCTACTATACTCAAGTTTTTAATAAAGCCTTTACGCTCTTCAAAAACCTGAAAGTATGGTTTTTGTTCGAAATCTGATTCTTTCTTTGGATGAATGGTATTGCGGTAGTCGGCTACCGAGTCATAATGGCGATGGTACTCGGTAGTGTAATTAATATTAACCGGAAGTTTTAAAAATTTGAGTATCATGCTTAGCATCTGTTCGTTATAATCAAACAGGTAAGTAAATTCCTGCTCGTAAAAGCGGGCAAAGTCATCTTCGTAAAACTCAAAATAAGCCGAGCGACGGTAGCAAGCCTGCAAACTCATCCAATGCAAACGCTGCCAGTTAAAGTCGTAGCTTATTTTTACGTCGCTCACCGGCGTGTGCACTTTGGCGCCTTTCACTACGGGCACCACTAAGGCCAACATACCATCGGGCGAATAGATGTTGGCGCGGTTACGGTACGTCTGCTTGGGGAAATGCTCATGCTTTTCAATAGTAACGCCTTGCCGTTGTTTGTTTAATACGGTAAAGTATTCAACCGGTGGCAAATAAAACATGGGTAGCAATGCGCCGTTTTCCATCATAGTTTATTTATGTTTGCAGCTTAATTTTTTGCGAAAGTAATGATAAGAAAAGGTTTTTCAAGATTAGGTACTGTTTTGCTGTACCTGCTTTCGTTACTTCCTTTTTTTGTGCTGTACATCATTGCCGATTTCATTTACTTCGTCTTATTCTATATCATCAAGTACCGCAGGGCAGTAGTGCAGCAAAACCTGGCCAATGCTTTTCCCGAAAAATCTTTACCCGAAAGGCAGCAAATAGAGAAACAGTATTACCATTACCTGGCTGATTTAATGGTAGAAACTGTAAAGCTTAAAACCATTTCAAGCAAAGAAATTAATCGCCGGTTTACGGTAACTAATTATGAAGCTGTAGACCAAGTGTTTGCCGAAGGGCGTAGCGTAATTGGTGCTGTTGGGCATTACGGCAACTGGGAGATGGGTGCACTAAAATTTAGTTTGCTTACCGATAAGCCGCGACTGGTGGTTTACAAGCCACTGAACAACAAAATTTTCAACGATTATTTTACCCAAATGCGCACCCAATTTGGCGCCATATTAGTACCCATGAAAAACGCAATGCGCAAGATGGTTGAATATCGTCGCCAGCAAACGATGACTTTGCTGGTGAGCGACCAGGTGCCTTCGCGCGAAGAAGTAACTTATTTTACTACGTTTTTAAATCAGCCTACTGCGGTTTTTTTGGGTGTGGAGAAACTCGCAAAATCGTTAGATAGTGCCGTAATATTTTGTGATGTACGGCGGGTAAAAAGAGGCTATTATAATTGTAACTTCGTGCCTTTGTTTAATGATGCCAAAAACACCGCCGAGTTTGAAATTACCAATGCCCATGTGCGCTACCTGGAACAGGTCATCCGTGAAGAACCTCAATACTGGTTGTGGTCGCACAAAAGGTGGAAATATAAGCCCGATGATATAGTTAGATGAGTACTCAACCCACGGTAGCCGTCATTATTTTAAATTGGAACGGCCTAAAACATCTTCAACAATTTTTACCGTCTATACTCAGCAGCACCTGGCCCGGGTTACAAATTGTGGTAGGCGATAACGGGTCGACAGACGGCTCAATAGCGTTCATCAAATCCGAATACGGCGACCAAATAAAGGTCATCGAAAATGATAAAAATTACGGCTACACCGGTGGTTACAACCGCGTGATTGACCGGGTAACAGCCGATTATTATATTCTACTAAATTCGGACATCGAAGTAACTCCCCGATGGATTGAGCCGGTGATTGCCATGATGGAAGCGGACGACCGCATTGCGGCGGCGGCACCAAAAATTAAGGCATTTGACCGCAAAACCTACTTTGAACATGCCGGCGCTGCGGGCGGCTTTATTGATAATTTGGGGTATCCCTTTTGCCGGGGCCGCTTATTTTTCGACGTAGAAGAGGACTGGGGACAGTACGAGCAATCTGGCGAAGTATTTTGGGCATCGGGTGCGGCGCTATTCATTCGCAGCCGTTGCTGGCGCGAAACAGGCGGCTTTGATGAACAGTTTTTTGCCCACATGGAAGAGATAGATTTGTGTTGGCGCTTAAAAAATATGGGATATAAAGTAATGTATTGCGCCCAAAGCACGGTTTACCATGTGGGTGGTGGCACGCTCAATGCAGAAAATCCTTTCAAGACCTATCTCAACTTTCGTAATAACTTGTTGCTGCTTAAAAAGAATATGCCGGCCGGGCGTTCGGCTTGGGTGATAGGATTCAGATTTTGGCTGGACTTTATAGCACTAATTCGGTTTTTGGGCGAGGGTAAGCGTAAGGACGCATGGGCAGTTAGCCGAGCACACCAAAGCTTTGTAGCCAGCTTTTTTAAACAAAGCCGTAAGAAACATAAAGGCTACCTCGAGAAGATACATCTCGAGCAACAACATAACACCCCGAATTTAAAAGGCTTGTATAAACGCAGTATTGTAGTGCAGTTTTTCGTTAAAAAGAAAACCCGGTTTACAGATTTGAGCTCGAAAGATTTTCATTAATCTTGGTGCCGGAGGGCATGTGCACTATAATTTCCTGTTTGCCTTGCGGTATTTCGATGCCCTCTGCCATCAAGGTGCTGTAAATTGCAGACAACACTTTGCTCTTCAATTGCGTCCACATCGAAATATCTGCCGCCCAAAACTGCACTTTAAAATCAACCGAGGTTTGACTTAAGTGGTCCAAATAAACTACCGGTGCCGGTTTAACCATAATATCATCCCGGTTTGCTAATAGATTGCGCAACAGATTTTTCACTTTCTCGATGTCGCAACCGTAAGCTACGCTGATAATCAATTCTACCTGCCGGCTGCTATCGGTTAGAGTCCAGTTGACTACATGCTGCGATATTAAATCACCGTTTGGAATAATGATTTCGGCCCCGTTACCTGTCGCTATTTTGCTCGACCGCATACCAATTTCTTTGATAGTGCCCGAACGACTAGCCACTTCAATCACGTCGCCTACCTGTACCGGCTTTTCGAACGCCAATATTAAGCCCGACACCAGGTTGTTTACGATGTTTTGCAAACCAAAACCCACGCCCACACCTAACGCGCTGATAATGATGGTAATCTTATCTAACGGAAACCCTGAAGCACCAACCGCCAATAAGAAGCCAATGCTGATAACGCCGATACGAATTAACAATAAAGAGGTGCGGCCTTTTTTTGATGTGCCATTGGTGGCATTTTGCTGATGCGCAAAATCATAAAAATAGGTAATGATTTTTGCTACGGTAGTCGACAACCAAACCACACCCACGAATATGATGATACTACCAAACGTAAACAAAGTACCGCCCAGTTTGCGCGATTGGTTTAAGAAACCGCCAATAATATTAAATACCCCATCCTCAACACTCAGGTTTTGCAGCAGCGTAACCACCCACATCAATACGGCAACTACAAACAATATACTGCGTAATTTGCCTTGCAACAGCTTAAAGTCGAGGTAAGAACTAATACTGTCTTTATCAATCTTGTTAGCCTCCAGTTGCAAAAACATACTCTGGATGATGATTTGCACAAAGTAATAAAGGCACAGGGCCAGCCAAAAATTATACACGGCCGTTACACCGATAATCTTGGCCAGGCTAAAGCGACCGGCAATGTTTAACAATACCGATGCACCCTGCAAAATAATTAATAAAGTTAACGCCAGTTTGCTGTACGGAACATCTAATTGGTATGCCTCTGCATCGCGTTTAAGCACCAACCAACACAGCCAGATAATTAAGGCAGCAACAATAAGTACAGCCACGCGGTCTACATTTGACACCTCGACAAATAAATTGCTGACACTGTATATTAACGTTAAGCCAAATAGCTTGCTAAAAAAGTTAAAGTGAGGGCGCGGACAGGTCTTAAACGTTAAATACAGCACGCAGCCCATCGACACCAACGAAATTAACTCTAAAAACGCCATGGGCGGCTGGTTATACAGGTAAGGGATGATAAGTGAGGTAATCAGCAAACTTACCGGTATAGGATAAAGTACAACGTACTTGGTTTGCGCAAAAACCGTTTTGGGGTCTGATTTGGTTTTGATGATTTTGCGCCGGTTAAAAGCAAGCCAGGATAAATACCCGGCTAAAATAAGGAAGCCCAACAAATGCATCAGCGTTTCATCATTCAACAATTTGAACAACCGCAGATTCATATTAACCGTGCGCTCTAATGACGATAAGAAAGTTGTGCCCACCGCCGGCTGCATATTCCATATGTAGCCGTACTCGCAATTGAGTGCATTGAGCCCAAAAGCCCTGATTTTGGAATTAATCAGGTCCTTTTCTTCCAGAATATTAATGTAAACAGAAGTTACCCGGTTCTGCATCAAGCCAATGCGCAACAGGGCCTTTTTGTTCACGCTGTCGAGTTTGTGCGCCTTGGTTTCGATGCCCGAACGTTGCTTTAAAAAGGTTGACCTGAGTGTGCTGTCGGCCGGAAACACCCGGAACATCGAATCACGGTTTACAAAGGTAATTTGCTCGTTGATGTCAGCCAGCTTTTCATTAATCGCCTTTAAATCTTCCTGCCAGATATTTAGGCGGTCTTGCTGCTTATTCAAAATATCGCGGATGGCGTACAAATATCTGAGCGTGCCGGAACGGTCGCGTAAGATAAGATTGCGAATGGTGGCGGTTAACTTTTCCAGGCGCGGCAGCGTCTGACTAATTTCGACCGTATCAAGTCTTTTAGAAAGATGGTTATTTATCTGATTGAATGACAGGGTGTAATATTCAATCCGCTGAAGTAAATTATTAGTAGAGGTATCTGAGGTTTTGTAGTACCTCATCATCGAATCACGTTTCAGGATATCCGAACGCAACGAATCGCTGATGGAACGCGTTGCAGGCTTTTTGCTCTGAGCAAAACCTGCAAGCGGCAATAGTAAGACAAAAACTAACGTGTATTTACTAAAATACGAATACAACCAGCTAAGCATTTTTGAGTAACGGAAAATACTTTCCTAAAGTACAATATCAAAAACACTTAAACGTGGTAGTTTTGAAGAAGTTACTATTTTTCGGTAAGGTATTCAACCGCCAACCGGTACGAGTTTAAACCGAAGCCCGCAATCACGCCAACGCAATTAGCCGCCAGCATTGATTTATGACGAAACGGTTCGCGTTTGTACACATTGGAGATGTGCACCTCAATTACGGGCGTTGTTATGCCTGCAATGGCATCGGCAATAGCAATAGAAGTATGCGTGTAGGCACCTGCATTCAGAATGACGCCGTCAAAATCGAAACCTACCTCGTGTAGTTTATCAATCAGTTCACCTTCTTTGTTGCTTTGAAAATACGAAAACTCATGTTCCGGGTAACGCTGCTGCAGGGTGGCAAAATAGTTTTCGAAACTGCTGTCGCCGTAAATTGACTTTTCTCTTACGCCGAGCAGATTTAAATTTGGCCCGTTGATGATTTGTATTTTCATTACCTTCCAAACTTAATTATAAAAACACAAATACCGAAACAAGTGAACTGGCAGCTGGCAATAAAGGGGTTTCAGGATTATTTAAAGTTAGAACGGTCGCTTTCGGCCAACTCCATCGAATCTTACAGCCGGGATATTGATAAGCTCAAGCAATTTGCTGAGACACAGGCCACTGTCATCAGTCCGGAGCAAATTACGCTACAGCACCTGCGTGATTTTTTGCAGTGGATAAACGAGTTAGGCATGATACCCAGCAGTCAGGCCCGTATTCTTTCGGGTATTAAAGCCTTTTACAGATTTATGCTGATGGAGGAGTTAATAACCACCGACCCCACCGAGTTGTTAGAATCGCCAAAGATACAGCGTAAGTTACCTGATACTTTAAGCTATCAGGAAATCAATCAACTGATTGCCGCCATTAATTTATCTAAACCCGACGGCCCGCGTAACAAAGCTATTTTGGAAATGCTATACAGCTGCGGCCTGCGGGTATCAGAACTTACCGAACTGAAAATCTCCAATTTATATCTTGATATCGAATTTATCAAGGTGACCGGTAAAGGCAATAAAGAACGCTTAGTACCCATTAGCCATACCGCTATTACTGCACTGCAACAATGGCTGCAATATAGCCGGGTACATGTGCCGATTAAAAAAGGAGAGGAGGATATGGTGTTTTTGAACCGTAGAGGTACACGCCTTACCCGTGTTTTTATTTTTATGCTGATTAAGCAACTGGCCGAGGCCATTGGCCTGAAAAAAACAATCAGCCCGCACACATTCCGGCATTCATTTGCTACCCATCTCATCGAAGGTGGGGCCGACCTGCGCGCCGTGCAGGATATGTTAGGCCATGAAAGTATTACCACAACTGAGATTTATACTCA
>CAXYKR010000320.1:0-48040 GCA_964277815.1 uncultured Mucilaginibacter sp.
CGCGACATCTGGATGCAGATGATGTTTGAAGGCAGCCCGTCTGACCAGGTGAAACTGATTAACCATGTATTGTACAATATTTATGGTTTTAGCGGCAACACCACCAACCACCAGGACCCGCAAAACAGTTACCTGAGCCAAGTGCTCGAAACTAAAAAGGGTAATCAGATATCGTTGGCCATTATTTATTCGGTAATTGCACAAAAGCTGGACATACCGATTTATGGCGTAAACCTGCCGCAGCATTTTATCCTGGCTTACATGGACGAAAGCACCAGGTCGGAGTTCGAGAGCGGAGTTTTGTTTTATATTAATGCCTTTAACAAAGGATTTATTTTTGGTCGCCGCGACGTAGATAATTTTTTAAAACAGCTCAACTTAAATACCGAGAAGCAGTTTTACGAACCCTGCACCAACACCGATATTGTGCGCCGCATTTTACGTAACCTTATCAGCGCATATGAGCAATTAGGCTCGGTTGAAAAAGTACAGGAACTAACCGAATTAATAAACGTACTGCAATAATTATTTCTGCTAATTTATAGGTAGCTTTAGGCATATAACCTGTTATGCCTAAAGCCTTACTTTGGTTGCTTTTGTTAGTAACCCCACATCCACGCACGCCCGTTGTTAAAACCAGCAACACAGTAGGCACCCGTTTTAAAGCGCCTGCTGGTTACAGCCAGACTGTTGTACCCAAACAATCTTTTGGTGATTGGTTGCTGCACCGGCCGCTTAAACCATCGGGTACCCCTACCCTAACTTATGCCGGGAACATTGCACGCACCAATCGTTATACGGCTGGAGTGTTGGATATTAGTGTTAACAAAAATGGGTTTCAGCAATGTGCCGATGCCGCCATACGACTGATTGCCGAATATCTTTACAGCAAAAAAGACTACCAGGCCCTGCACTTTAACTTTACCAGCGGCTTTAAATGCGACTTCATTCATTTTGCCGAAGGCTACCGCTACCAGCAAAACGGCACATGGAAAAAGCTAGCGCCCAAAAGTTATTCACGCGATACTTTTTTGAAATACCTGGACCTGGTGTTCTCCTATGCCGGGACATTATCGCTCGAAAAAGAACTGCAGCCGGTGAACAACGCGGCAGATATACAGGTAGGAGATTTCTTTATCAAGGGTGGCTCTCCCGGCCATTGTTTTATCTTGATGAATGTGGTAGAAAACAAAACTACCAGGCAAAAAAAGTTTTTGCTGGCCCAAAGCTTTATCCCGGCTCAAAACATACAAATTGTACAGAGCGATTCGCCCTGGTTTAGTTTGTATGAGTATGCCATGATTCCGTATGGCCAGTTAATTAATAAGGCCTATTTGAAACGCTTTAGTTTCAGATAGGCCTTATTGTTACAGTAGGCAGTTTATCCTGAGTGATTATTTACTCAACCAGCCATTTGCCTCCATCCAGTCTTTGCAGTTGTTAAACCATTCAGCTTTGGTGGTTTTATTAATTAAACCAAAGCCATGCCCCCCGGCCTGAAACAAGTGTAACTCCCCTTTTACGCCGGCTTTGACCATGGCTTCGTAAAACACGATGCTGTTCATCACCGGTACGGTCTTATCGTCTTCGGCATGAACTAAAAAAGCCGGCGGCGTATTGGCCGTCACCTGCTTTTCGTTGGAGTACAAATCAACCAATTCAGGCGTTGGTGTTTTTCCAATCAGGTTATCTTTAGACCCGGTATGGCCGATTGGTCCAAAACTGATTACCGGATAAATCAAGACGCCAAAATCTGGGCGGAGGCTGATATCTTGCTTATTGTCAATTACGGCTTTATCAAAATGAGTGATAGCCGTAGAAGCCAAATGTCCGCCAGCCGAAAAACCGACTATGCCTACCCGGGCCGGATTAACGCCCCACTCCTGTGCACGCTCCCTAATTATCTGTACAGCACGCTGCGCATCTTGCAATGGGCCGATAGTTTTATCTACCATAATGGCATCGCTGGGCAAACGATAAGCGAGCACAAAAGCAGTAACGCCAATCTCGTTAAACTTTTTGGCTACAGCCGTGCCCTCATGGTCCATGGCTAAACGGGAGTAGCCACCGCCGGGACAAACAATAACGGCCGTACCATTGGCTTTGCCTTTGTCCGGAAAAAACGGCGTAATCACCGGGTCGGTTACCATACTTACCCGATTGTTTTCGTTCTTTTCAACGTAACCGGCAGGTGCAGGCTTCGAGTTTGGAACGCCCTTGGGATATAGCTTTATTGGTTTACTCTCCTGGGCTATGGCCGATAAGGATATTACCGTAAATAACACGGCTGATAAAATGCTTTTCATGTATTTGCTGAGTTTAATAGTGTTGGTTATAACACAAACATAGCAAAACACCAGGCAGCAAATGCAATAATGTTAATCAACAAAATTTTTCCTCTTATCTCTTTGGAGAAGTATTTGACAATACCACGAATCATCAGAATAGCCGTGGTCAAACCCACAATCACGATTGACAGCATATCAAGATTCGGCCCGCAAGGCCCGGATTGAAAGCCTGGCAACACATTAAACAGTACTACCGCACCTAACAGGAGAGTATAGATTAATAACCATTTGGATATACTGCCAAGCTTCATAGTTTAGTTTGTATTAACTTTTCGGACCGCCAAACTCCATCAGGTAAGCTTTTAAAAAGTCGTCAAGCTCACCATCAAGCACGGCTTGTGCGTTGGAGGTTTCGTGGTCGGTACGTAAATCTTTCACCAGTTTGTATGGGTGCAATACATAGTTACGTATTTGCGAACCCCACTCTATTTTCTTTTTGTTGCCCTCAATGGCATTGGTGGTTTCCATACGCTTGCGCATCTCAATTTCGTATAACTGAGATTTCAGTAAGCGGATGGCGTTTTCTTTATTCTGCAATTGCGAGCGCGATTCCTGGTTTTTGATGATGATACCGGATGGCTTGTGATACAAACGCACCGCAGTTTCTACTTTGTTTACGTTTTGTCCGCCTGCACCGCCCGAACGGAAGGTTTCAAACTCAATATCAGCCGGGTTAACCTCAATTTCGATAGTATCATCAACCAACGGATACACGTAAACCGAAGCAAACGAGGTATGGCGTTTAGCGTTGGCATCAAAAGGAGATACGCGCACCAGGCGGTGTACGCCGTTTTCTCCTTTTAAATAACCGTAGGCAAACTCACCTTCTATTTGC
The DNA here is from genome assembly GCA_964277815.1 of uncultured Mucilaginibacter sp. GTDB lineage: Bacteria > Bacteroidota > Bacteroidia > Sphingobacteriales > Sphingobacteriaceae > Mucilaginibacter. Next base: position 3,184 of record CAXYKR010000320.1, read on the forward strand.
AGGGTAACGGTTTTAATACCGGCCACATCACCTTCCTGGTAATCTTGCTCGGTAACCTTGTATCCATTTTTTTCGGCCCACATCATGTACATACGCATCAGCATGTAAGCCCAGTCGCAACTCTCGGTACCACCGGCGCCGGCAGTAATCTGCAATACGGCATTCAGCTGGTCTTCTTCGGCCGAAAGCATGTTTTTAAACTCCAGCTCTTCAACCATTTTCAGGGCCGCGTTAAACTGCTCCTGCATTTCGGCTTCAGTAGCATCGCCGCTCTGATAAAACTCGTAAAGCACACCGGTATCATCAACCGAGGCTACTACTTTATTAAAAGCATCAGTCCACACCTTTTTGGCTTTGATGGAGCCTAAAACCTTTTCGGCTTCTTTAGGCGTATTCCAAAAATCGGGACTAACGGTAATTTCCTGTTCGCGGGCTAATTCTTCAAGCTTTTTATCGATGTCAAAGATGCCTCCTCAGGGAAGCTGTTCTATCCCTTAAATCCTGTACTTGTTCTTTTGTCATAGTGGCAAATATATAGCTAAATAGTGAGTTTAATAAACAGCAAAAAAGCCTGTTGGTTCGCAACAGGCCTTTTCAACTATTATCTCTGCAAATGGGGCTTAAGCAACCATCAGCTTATCAACCAGTCCGTTTAAATCGGCCTGGTTTCCGTTTAATTTTGAAAGCATAGTACCCAAAGCAAACTCCTGGGTTTGCTTGCTATTGCTTAACTGCACCAATTGCTTCATCACATTTGGAATAAGCGCAGTAGCCGTAGCCTGGGCAGATGCCATATCAATGCTATAAAACTTGTTCAGCTTGCTTGCAAATCTGTTGATGATGGTAGTAACCAACGATTCGTTATACGTACCCGAGAACTTAAAGTACTTGACCAAATCACTGATACGACCGCTTTCCATCTGGTTTTTCAACACCTCAATAATAGAACTTGAAGCTTCAGTTAAAACAGCTTCACGAGAACCGGCAGGAATTACCGGATTGTTCATAACAGCCATACCGGCGTTATTTTTAACAAGCAGAAATAGTTTCTCAAACATGGCTTTAATTTTTAGTTTTAGCAGATTAATAATATAACGACGTTTCAGCTATTAAATTGTCAACAAACCAAATATAATAAATAATAATTACATTTTTCAAAATAAATAATGAAAAAACTTAGCAAAATGTTAATTTGATAGTGTATCAAAAACACTAAGATTATAGTGTATTTTTAACGTTAAGCCCGGTATTATTTAATATCTTTCGGCCGGATAAAAGCAATTAATAAAATTTACTTTTGAGAAATTAATCTATCAATTATGCTGCCAAACATTGATTTCACAACTACGCAGGCTTACCAATATTTATCGGATTACTTCAACGAGACAAATATTGACATTAAAGACCTTTTTGCTTCGGATGCAAATCGTTTTAGCAAGTTTTCTGTCTACTTTGAGGATTTGCTGTTCGATTACTCTAAAAACCGGATTGACGAAAAAGGTATAGCTTTATTAATACAGTTGGCCCGCGAGTGTAGGCTAAATGATGCAATAGCGGCCATGTTTAATGGAGAGGCCATCAACGTAACCGAGAACCGCCCGGTGCTGCACACTGCTCTGCGCAACCAAAGCAATACCCCTGTAATGGTTGACGGTAAAGATGTAATGCCTGATGTGAATGCGGTACTGCAACACATGAAAACCTTTAGCCAGCAAGTAATTGATGGCAGCTGGAAAGGTTATACCGGCAAAGAAATTACCGACGTGGTAAACATTGGTATCGGCGGCTCAGACTTAGGCCCGGTAATGGTTACCGAAGCGCTTAAGGCTTACAAAACCCGTTTAAACCTGCATTTTGTATCTAACGTTGACGGTACGCACATTGCCGAAACATTGAAAGAACTGAATGCCGAAACTACACTATTTTTAATTGCCTCTAAAACCTTTACCACCCAGGAGACCATGGCCAATGCCAATACGGCCCGCGAGTGGTTTTTAAAGGCCGGTGCAGCCGAAGCAGATATTGCCAAGCATTTTGCGGCACTATCTACCAACGCTTCAGCGGTTGAAAAATTTGGTATCGATACCCAGAACATGTTTGGTTTTTGGGATTGGGTTGGCGGACGTTACTCGTTGTGGAGTGCCATTGGCCTTTCGATAGCTTTAGGTGTTGGCTTTGACAACTTTGAAGCGCTGTTAGGCGGTGCCCACGCGATAGATAACCATTTCAGAGAAACGGAATTGGAGCAGAACATTCCGGTAATTGCCGCGCTGTTAGGCATCTGGTACAATAACTTTTTTGGCGCGCAAAGCCAGGCCATTTTACCGTACGACCAGTACCTGCACCGTTTTGCGGCTTACTTTCAGCAAGGTGATATGGAAAGCAACGGTAAGTACGTTGACCGCAATGGCGAGGTGGTGGATTACCAAACCGGACCTATCATCTGGGGTGAACCAGGTACCAACGGACAGCACGCTTTTTATCAACTGATTCACCAAGGCACTAAATTAATTCCTTGTGATTTTATTGCACCGGCGCAAACGCATAATCCTATAGGCGAGCACCACACCCTGCTGTTATCAAACTTTTTTGCCCAAACCGAAGCTTTGATGAATGGCAAAAGCTATGACGAAGTAGTAGCCGAACTAAAAGCTTCAGGTAAAAGTGAAGAAGAGATTGAAAAGCTGGCTCCTTTTAAAGTTTTTGAAGGCAACCGCCCAACCAACTCCATCTTACTGAAAAAGATTACCCCACGCAGTTTAGGCTCACTGATTGCCATGTACGAGCATAAAATATTTGTACAGGGCATCATCTGGAACATTTACAGTTTTGACCAGTGGGGTGTTGAATTAGGCAAGCAACTGGCCGGCAAAATCCTGCCTGAGCTTCGTACTAATGACGATGTGACCACACACGATTCATCTACCAACGGACTGATAAACCAATACAAAGAGTGGAGATAATCCGCTAAAAATTGTCAACAGATATGCAAAGCAGCACCCTTTTGGGTTGCTGCTTTTTTTTGTAACATATATGTGGCTGATTAAACCAAAGCCAGTTGTACAAATCATACAGTTAAATCAATTCAACCTAACATGAAACGTATCAACTTAAAATTGCTATTTATAGCGTCTGCGTTTTTCTTATTAACATCTTGCAGCTCTTTCAAAGAAGTAAAAACTTCTTCGCTTAAGATTGGCATGAGCAAAAATGACGTACAACAAGTAACCAAAAAACGTGGTAGCGCAATAGCTTCTAAAAAGCTTCCTGGTAGCGACCAAGTTGTTGAAGTGTTACGATTTGATGGCTTTGTTGGGTCGGCCTATTGGTTATACTTTGTAGATGGACATCTTGACCGGTGGGAACAAGTAAACGAAATAGGCCCGGCTATTTAGCCGGAATGCGATTATATTAAAAACAAGATTACCAATACATGTACAAAAAAGATGCCCGGCGTATTTACACGCCAGGCATCCTTTTTTAAATGAAATTGTTACGCTTTAGGCTTCACAATTTTAATCTGATATAGCTTTGACCAGTCTTTGCCGGTTACAAACAGGCGTTTGCCGGCGGCATCCCAGGCAATACCATTCAGCACATCGGCACCATCTTTTTGGCGTTGTGCCTTAGGATACAAGGTGCTCAGGTCAATCCGTTGTACTACGGCTCCGGTTTTAGGGTCAATCACTACAATATCGTCCATCTCCCAGATGTTAGCGTACAGCATACCGTCAATGTATTCCAGCTCGTTCAGGTTATTAACCGGGCCTTTATCATCGTAAACATCAATTTCGCGTACGGTGCGGTAATTGTCTTTGTCCATCACAAATATCTGGTTGGTACCGGTGGTAGTGGTATACAGGTATTTGCCGTCGTTGGTTAAGCCCCAGCCTTCTTCGCCCTGCATATAGTTAAACTTAGAGATTAGCTTCAAGGTATTTTTGTCGTACACATAACCTACCCGCTCGTGGTAAGTAAGCTGGATAACTTTGTTATCAATTACAGTAATACCCTCGGCAAAAGTATCGCAATCATTATCTACTTTTTGGATTACTTTACCGGTGGCAATATCAACCTTGCGCAGGCTCGACTTCTGCCCGTCTTTACAATAACCGCCATCGCTTTCGTACAATATGCCATCATGATATTCCAATCCTTCCGTAAACGACGACGTATCATGCGGGAAAACCTTTTCCACCTGAAAGCTCATCAACTCCGGCGTTTTAGCTGCGAGGATGTTGATATTAGTGCTCACCTCTTGCTCCTGGCCACCGCTATAAACCTTAGCGGTAATTAACTTAGTGCCCAGCGTATAAGCATCTGTAGCCAAACTTAGTGGCGATGCATCCTTTTTGGTGTCTATACGCGCCGAATCGAGCAGGTAAACTACTGAGTCGGCTTTATAATCGGCAGGTAAATCGAGCTTTACTTCTACCTTTTCGCCCTGCTTGTAATTGGTACCCGCATCCGGGCTGATGTTAATGTTAACCGACTGGTTTTTAGTATCACAACTGGAAACAGTTATCAGGCCTGCGGCCAGGTATAAAAAATGTCTATATTTCATTTATAAATTATTTTGGTCAGCCTTGTGGCCAAAAAGCGTCTTCAATATGGTTAAGCACATACGTACCTTGCCGGGCAAATTGTATGGCTATAATGTCAAAACGTATTTCGCCCTGGTGGTTCATCAAGTAAATATACTCGTCGGCAGCGGTGGCTAATAGCTTTTGCTTGCGGTCGTCTACAAAATCCTGCGGTTCGCCAAAGCCGTTGCCGGTGCGGGTTTTTACTTCGGTAAATATAATCACCCGGTCTTTATAAGCAATTAAATCTACCTCAGCTTTTCCGAAAGTCCAGTTTTCATCCAGTATTTCGTAACCGGCCGCCTCAAGATGCGCCTTTGCCAAAGCTTCTCCGCGCCTGCCTAAATCATTGTGAACAGCCATTTATTTGATGATAACCGAACCCAGGTAATCTACAATATGTTTTTCAATTTTCTTCATCTGCATGTACTGCGTCATGATGATATCCTGGTCGGTAGGATTTTGAGCGTTTTTTAAATCAACACGTAGCTGCTCCAGTATTTTTCCCACCTTTTGCTTTTTGAGGTGAAAAATGGCGCCCAGTATCACGGCCTTCATATTCATCTGCTCTTCGTGCACAAAAATCTTGTGCATATTATACCAGTTTTCGCTAAGGGTATACTTGGTTGATAACATGTCTACCGTTAAGTCAACAATCTGTTTATCCGGGTGATGGATAAAAAACTGCTCGTCGGGCAGTACGCCGTTTTCCAGTTGCTGCTTGTAAATTGCTACAAAGTTTTTGCAGGCGGCTTGGTCAAATTCCACGTCGCTCAGTTCGGCAATAATGAACGGGCCGATGTAAGTATTGGCAATATTGTCCCAATTGATGATTTGGTTACCATAAACCAGCAGCAGGCGTATAATCTCGCGCTCCTGGGTGGGGCTGCTTTCTACCGTTTTAGCGGGTGTAGCAGCAACAGGCTCATCAAAAAAGTCGGGCTCGTCCGGCGGCGGGAGTTCTTCGTAAGGCTGGCGGGGCTGGTCTTTTTTATTTTTAGCCAGCCGCATCTTATTAAGCTCGGTAAGCAGTATGCGCTCATCAATCTGTAATTGCTGACTACACTCGCGTATAAACACCGAAGCCTTGATAGAGTCCGGAATACGCGCAATGCTCTCCACTATCTCGCGTATAACGTTGGCCCGCTGTATAGGGTCGTTACCGGCCTCTTTAAGTAGGATGCCGGTTTTATAGAGGATAAAGTCTTTCTTATTCTGGTCGATGTAGGTCCTGAAGGCACTGCTGCCCACCAGGCGTACGTACGAGTCGGGGTCGTGCCCATCCGGAAAAAGCACTACTTTTACGTTGAGTCCTTCTTCCAAAATCAAATCCAAGCCACGCAGCGAGGCCTTAATACCTGCTGCATCGCCATCATACAAAATGGTGATATTTTTGGTGAAACGACCAATCAGACGTATCTGCTCTACCGTTAACGAAGTACCCGACGAAGCCACCACGTTTTCAATACCCGCCTGGTGTACCGACAGCACGTCGGCATAACCTTCTACAAGGTAGCAGTTATCCTCATCGCGAATGCCCTTTTTGGCAAAAAACAAACCATAAAGTACGTTCGATTTATGATAAATTTCGGATTCGGGCGAGTTAACGTATTTAGGGACTTTTTTATCAGTTTTAAGGGTACGCCCGCCAAAGGCAATCACCCGACCGGTAAAACCATGTATCGGGAACATTACGCGCCCGCGGTAACGGTCGTACAGCGTACCATTATCACGCTTAACCGACAAGCCGCTTTCTTCCAGAAACTGTGGCTGGTAACCTTTGTTGATGGCTGCCGAGGTAAAGGCCTCCCAATGGTCGGGCGAGTAGCCCAACTCAAATTTTTTGATGGTTTCGGTAGTAAAGCCACGCTCTTTAAAGTAGCTAAGGCCAATACTCTTTCCCTCGCCGGTGTCCCACATGGCTTCCTGAAAAAACTTGGAAGCAAACTGGGTAACCACCATCAAACTCTCGCGATGGTTTTCGGCTGCAGAATTTTCGGGCTTATCCTGCAGTTCTTCTACCTCGATGCCATACTTTTTGGCCAAAAACTTCAGCGCCTCGGGGTAGCTGAACTTTTCGTGCTCCATCAAAAAAGTAACCGCCGAACCACCTTTGCCGGTAGAGAAATCCTTGAAAATACCTTTAGCCGGAGATACCGTAAACGAAGGTGTTTTTTCGTTGGCAAACGGTGATAAACCAATATAATTGGCACCACGCTTTTTTAGCTGCACAAACTCGCCAATCACCTCCACAATGTCGGTGGCTTCCATTATACGGTCGATGGTGGCTTTAGTAATCATGCTTTAGAACAACGCTATTTTAGAACAGGATAACAAAAGTAGGCATTTGAGGCTGATACCCCTGTGTAAATTAATAAAATCTGCTAACTGTTTCAACCGGTTCATAATTACCGTATAGACATTTAAAATATTAGTTATGAGAAATTTTATACTAAGTTTATCAATTGCATCATTACTGATGTGTGCTTGTAAAAAAGAAAATTCAACAAAAACTGAGCATACTGTATCTGCACAAAAAAACAACGCAGACTGGATTGCTAAAAATCCTTATATAGGGTTTGTCAATCCTACTCTTAAAGATTCAGTTTTAATTATCGCGCGTGTTGGCGAAGAAACCCTCGGCATTAAATTTAAAAGCAAGGGTACAGGAACTTACTTACAGCCTGAGGTTAACGCTTATTTTTATACTACCGTAGGTTTAGATGTTATGGTAAGTGAATACGAACTAAGCAACACTGCTTCAAATCAACTGATAATCAGCAGTTATGATGAAGGCAAAAATACAATGAAAGGTAGCTTTAATCTTACGTTCCAAAAAACCAGAGGCGATAGCAAATACTTTCCGGACAATATTGTTTTTACAAACGGCGTACTTCAGGCTCAAACGCGTTAGGCAAATACCATTTACTAAACTGTTTAATAGTATGGTGATTGCCTCCTTACCTAATAAATTGTACTTTTGCCGCTGATAATTTAGTTAAGATAATGAGTAAGCACATCAAAATTAAAGCACTGTTGCAAACCGCACCAGCCGAGCAGGAAGTAAATGTTAAAGGATGGGTACGCACCTTTCGTAATAATCAGTTTATTGCTTTAAATGATGGCTCAACCAATAGCAACCTGCAGGTGGTGGTTGATTTTCAGAACACCGACGAGGCTTTGTTGAAACGCATTACCACCGGTGCAGCCATCAGCGCTACCGGTAAACTGATTGCCTCGTTAGGTAAAGGCCAAACCGTTGAGGTAAAAGCTACCGAGATTGAAATTTTGGGCGATAGCGACCCCGAGAAATACCCATTGCAGCCTAAAAAGCATAGCCTGGAATTTTTACGCGAAATTGCCCACCTGCGTTTCCGCACCAATACCTTTGGTGCTATTTTCAGGGTGCGTAACAGCCTGTCATTCGCGGTCCACCAGTTTTTTCAGGAAAGAGGCTTTGTGTATCTACATACCCCCGTCATTACCGCATCAGATGCTGAAGGCGCCGGCGAAGCATTTAAAGTAACCAACCTTGATTTATCGAACCCGCCTAAAACCGAAACCGGCGAGATTGACTACAAACAAGACTTTTTTGGCAGAGCTACTAACTTAACCGTTTCCGGCCAGTTAGAAGGCGAGTTGGGTGCTATGGCTTTAAGTGATATTTATACTTTTGGCCCCACCTTCCGTGCCGAAAACTCGAACACTACGCGCCACTTAGCCGAGTTTTGGATGATAGAGCCCGAAATGGCTTTTTACGACCTGGACGATAACATGGACCTGGCGGAAGCGCTGTTAAAATACGTGATTAAATATGCGTTGGAGCATAACCGCGAAGACATTGAATTTTTAAGCCAGCGTTTGCAGGAAGAAGAGAAAGGTAAACCGCAGCAAGAGCGCTCGGACATGACTTTACTCGAGAAACTACAGTTTTGTTTAGATAATAGCTTTGAGCGCCTTACTTACACCCAGGCTATCGATATCTTAAAAGACTCGACACCGAATAAAAAGAAAAAATTCCAGTACCTGATTGAGGGCTGGGGCGCCGACTTACAATCGGAACATGAGCGTTACCTGGTTGAAAAGCACTTTAAAAAACCGGTTATCTTGACCGACTATCCTAAAGAAATTAAGGCATTTTATATGCGCCAGAACGACGACGGCAAAACCGTACGCGCCATGGACATCCTCTTCCCGGGTATCGGCGAAATTGTAGGTGGTTCGCAGCGTGAGGAACGCCTGGAAAAATTGGAGCAACGCATGGAAGAAATGCACATCCCTAAAGAAGACTTATGGTGGTACCTGGACACCCGCCGTTTCGGCGCCTGTCCGCATAGCGGCTTCGGCTTAGGTTTTGAGCGCTTGGTGCTGTTTGTAACGGGTATGGGCAACATTCGCGATGTAATTCCATTCCCAAGGTTCCCGAAAAACGCGGAGTTTTAATTTTAAAGTTTTGCACTAGAAGAATTTATAGCAATCCCGGTAGCCATTAAACTATCGGGATTTTTTATGCTCAATCAGAGCCTCCGTAATCCTCAATAATTGATAAAAATAATAACGATATTGATTGATAAACGGCAGCGCATGAAACAAGTAACAGTCGAAGACTTAGCAAAACAAATCAGCCTACTTAAATGGTATGCAGCTGTAATAACCCTGGTAGTGATTGGCCTGATTATTTTTATGCTAAAAACCGGGAACGGCACACTAAAAGAGTTAACGGTAGAACGCATCAACATTGTTGAACAAGACGGCAAGCTACGTATGGTGCTGAGTAACCGTGCGCGGCAGCACCCCGGACGAATGGACAATCGTGATTTTCCGAAACGCGACCGACCTGCCGGATTGATATTTTTTAACGATGAGGGCGACGAATGTGGTGGTTTAGGCTATAACGGAGATAAAAAAGAGGCGGCCATGTTTATGACCATGGACCAATACAAAAACGACCAGATTATGGTTTGGAGCTACGACCAGAACAACATGCCCGGTCAGCAATACAAAAGCTATGGCTTTACACTGAATGACCGCGACGACCTGCCTTTTTCAAAGCAGATTCAATATTTTGACTCGTTAAAGAGATTAAAAGATACCGCTGCTTACAATGATGGCTTGAATAAATATAAGGCAGCCGGTCATCTTGTCCAGCGCATGTTTTTGGGCAAAAGCAAATCAGGCGATGTTGGTTTGTTTTTGGCCGATAGTAAAGGGCTGCCTCGCCTCAAAATTTTTATTAACAACAAAAATCAGCCGGTAATTCAAACTTTAGATGAACAAGGAAAAATAATCGAATAAAAACATCGATTTGAATTTCAGCAAAAAAGCCTGTTTACTTCTACAGCAAACAGGCTTTTTACATACTCTTTTTTCTATTTCCTCTATTTAAACCTCAAATTCATCGTTACAATGTTTGAGCTTAAATCAGTTGAGCGTACGTAATGGCCATACCGCAACTCCAGCATACTCAGGTGCTGCCAGCCGAAAACGCCTTTAGGCGGTGTGATGCGGAAACCGGCTCCAAAAAAGCTGCTATGTAAATCGGCCAAATCGTAATCGCTGGTGTAATAAGCAGCATTAGGATTGTGCTGACCATACGGTGCAAAGTAACGGGTGCCTTGCTGTGTATTGTACCGGTAAAACGGACTCACCGACACAAAAGAGGTTAGCTTGATGGGCACCTCAACCTCGGCCGTGTGCGCCCTGATGCCCCAGTTATCCATGTAATAGCGGTAATAGGTACGGATGATATAATGGTCGTCCAGGAAGTAATTAAAACGTGCCGCTATAGGTAGCTTGTATCGTTGGCCCGGCAGGGTTTCTGCACGTAATGAGCCATCAGTAAAATAATCGCGCTGGTAACGGGTAGAGAGCAAGCCGTGCTGATATGATGGCTCAATAGCCAGTAAGGCCTGCAAACGGGTACTGATGACCTGCGATACTGAAAATGCCGCACTGAATGAGTTTCGGGGCGCTGACTCTTCCGGCCCGTGTTTTAAATTAGTTGTGGTTCCGTAGGCGGCTGCCCGTAGTTCAATAGGCAATATCACTTTCCAGGTATCTAAAAAGGCTTGTAAACGCATGTCAAACTGCGTATTTTTATTTTTAGATAACCGGGTTAGATTAAATGCAGCACCAAACGACTGGTAATCATATTCGTGCGAGTATGAGCCGGTAAATCCATAGGCATTACCGGTTTGCTCGTTGCTATGTGTCCAGTTTAACGATGGATAAATGCGGGTATCAGCTTTTGAGGCTGAGGAGATGGTTGACGGGTCTATCTTATCAGACGATGCAGATGAATAGTGGTCTACCCCTAACTCAAAAATATAGGTATTTCGGCGGCCACGCTTGTTATAGTTAGATAATTGTACATCAAGCGTATTGGCAAAGTCGGTTAATAACTCGGTACCTATACCACCTGTTACTGCCGAGTGGTTACCATTTTGATGATAATAAGCCGAAACCAGGTTCACCTCATCCAAAGTAAGTTTTCTGGAATGATAAGCCGTGTTGGTCGTATCGGCAGTAGCAGGTACCGAAGCAGCTACCTGGGCATGCGATGCCAGGATGCCCATATAAAAAAAGGCTACGTTTAAATATAACTTTTTCATTGCCCAGCCTGCTTTTAGTTACAACCGCAACCGCCACCGCTTTTACCGCCATTGGCGCCTGATGCCCCTTCGCGGTAAAGCTGAAAACTTTGCTCAAACTTTTGCGCAGTACGCGCACGTAATTCCATCTCAGAATCATTGAGCCTGTTTTTTTGGTAAGGCTTTACCGACATGCACGAGGCCAATAAACCGCATCCTACTGCAGCTAAGGCCAGTAATGTATAGTTTTGATGTGCTTTTTTCATTTGTTTAATGATGCAGATTTATATTTTTTGATGTGTATAAACGGTCCTGGTCATCTATAACCAGGCAGGCTACGCCTTTAAGCTGATTTATCAGACCAAGCCCTACTTTTACGCCCATTACCGTAACGGGTGTGGCCAGCGCATCAGCCAATTCGGCGCTTGGGCAAATAATGCTTACGCTTTTAATGCCCGTTACCGGCAGGCCGGTTTTAGGGTCAATCGTATGCGAGTAACGCTTGCCATCAATCATGGCAAACTTTTCATAATTACCAGAGGTGGCTATAGCCGTATTACTGATGTTTAGTTTAGAAAAATAAGGCACCTGGCGGTTAGGGTCGGCAATGGCAACCGTCCAGGGTTTGCCATCAGGCTGCGTGCCCCAGGTAACCAGGTCGCCGGCTGCATTTACAATACCACTTTTTACACCGGCTTTTTGCAGCAGCAGTTTAGCCCGGTCGGCCGCATAACCTTTACCGATACCGCCGAAGCCAATACGCATGCCCGGTTCTTTTAAAAACACCGTTTGGTTAGGCCGGTCTAAAACAATGTTTTGATAATTAATCAGCCTTACCGATTCCCTGGCTACATCAGCATCCGGCAATTGCTTCATGCTGGTATCAAAGTTCCACAAGCTTTTATCTATTGAGCCGTAAGTAATATCAAAAGCCCCTTGAGTAATGTGGGATATTTTTATCGACCGTTCAATGAGCTCAAACACCTCAAGGTCTACCTGTACCGGGGTAATGCCGGCGCTTTGATTAACCTGGTTGGTTTGGCTGTCGTCTTTAAACGTGGTGAGCAGGGCCTCTATTCGTTGTATTTCGGTAATAGCTTCGCCAATACGGCTTTGTGCCCAGGCTTCGTCATCACTAACTACTGTAATTTCAAAATGGTTACCCATTAAGCGTAGTCCGCGTTTAAAGGCAGCCAAACCGCCCAAAGTAACCTCATTACTTACCATGCTCAAACGCTTTAATTTGCGATACAAATTGAGCGGTTGTTACATTAGGATAGCCATCCCAGCTTTTAAGCACTTTGCCGTTTTCGTCTAACAACAGCGTGAATGGAAATTTGCCTTCAGCATTATACTTGTCGGCCAGTGCTTCGTTCCTTTTGATTTGGTCTTTAGCTAACTGATTCTTTTTTTGCCTCGGAAAATCGGCCCGCACCAGCACCAGGTGGTCTTGGGCATAATTATCAAATTCTGTTGTTTCCAGAATTTCTTTACGCAAGCGGATACATGGCCCGCACCAGTCAGACCCCGAAAAGTTAACCAGTATCATTTTATGGCTTTGACGGGCCTGCTGCTGGGCCTCGTTAAAATCGCCCGACCAGGCAACGCCTGTCAGCAAAAACAAACTAAGCAATAATAATTTCATGTTATGTTATTTAAGAGTAAACCCTTAACGATGAACCGGTAAGCGTAGTATTGTAAACCTTTAAAGATTTTGAAGCCGGGCCATTTAAAACCGAACCCGAATTAGAAAAAGACGCACCATGATTGGTGCAATAAAAGCGGCTGTTACCACCCTGGTAAATGAGGGTATAACTTTCGTGCGTACACGAGCTTTGTACCGCAATGTAAGCCCCGGCCGTGGTACGTGCCACAATAACACCATTACTTACCAGGTAACCACCATTTGATTGCAATGCGGAGTTGGCTGATGCCGTAAGGTCGAGGGTAAAATCTACGTTTGACGGGCCGGATACACCGCCAGAACTGCTTGAATCTTTTTTACAAGCCTCGCAGCTAACGATAGCTAACGCGGCAGCGCTTACACCGATGGAGTCTAAAAATTCTTTCCTTGTCATAGCTAAATTTAATTAATTACGCTGTGCCATAATTGCTTGTATCGACAAAGACCCGTATTGTACCAATAAATGCTTATCGCCTCAATTTCTGTCACTTTGCCGGCATCCGAAAGTAATTATCGAAGCCAATGTTGGAGAAAATCTGAAGTTTTTATGATTAGTCGCCTTCACCCGAATTTTTCATGGAAGAAAGAATAGCAAATGCCCCTTTGGTGACAAAAGTTTTGTTTTTGTAAGATGGGTCGGCAAACTTCACCTCGTTCCATCCGTCCTGTTTGGTTCCTATGATTACCGGAACCATGCTGAACCTGGTCTGCTTTTTTTGCGGCCCGGCAATAAAGGCGTAATCTTTACCTTCGTAATTCACAATAGCCTCATCGCTTAAGGCCGGAGTGGTATGCGGTTTGGTACGGATAGCAGCCTGCAAAAACATATTAGGCAGCAAATTACGGTCGGCTTGTAGAAAATGGCAATGCACCATTACGCTGTGGGTGGTATCAAGCATGCGGCCAATCAGTATCACTTTGCCGGGATAAACTTTATCTGGCATGCTCGGCAGAGAGATAGACACGCTGCTACCAATTTTTATTTTAGGCACATCCTGCTCAAAAACCGTTAATGCCGCATGAATATCATCCGTGCTTACCAACTCCATCAAAATATCTGACGGATTAACGTACTTGCCTACATTCACAAAAACCTGCGATACGAAGCCCGAAATAGGCGCCGTAATATTGATAACCGAACGGATATTACCAGCATTAAGCGTAGTCGGATTGATGCCCAACAACCTCAGCTTTTGGGCCAGCCCTGCCGCCTGTGCCTGCTCGCCGCTGTAATCGGCCTGTGTTTGCTGGTATAGCTTGAGCGGACTGGCCTGCTGGCGGCTCAGTTCGCGCTGCCGGTCAAGTTCCTGCCTCAAAAAAGCCATACGGCTTACCGCAGTAAGATAATCCTGCTGAATAGTGACATAATCCTGGTTTTGGATTTGGGCAATTACCTGCCCCCGGCTCACCGGCTGCCCTGGCAGCATGGTAGTGCGCTTTAAAAACCCACCCATCGGCACATTAACCGATACGATGTTTTGAGGCGGCACATCTACCTTACCATTTACATGTATATCAGTAACCAGTTCGTGCTCGGGTAATTTACCGGTATCTATACCGCCATTTTGATATTGTTGCGGCGTAAAGGTGATACTGTTACCGGCAGATTTTTTTTGGCTGGGTTGCTCGGCATCTTTTTTTTCATCTTTTTTGCTGCCGCAGCCGGCCAGTACCGCCAACAGCAATATATACGTGCAGATATGCGTAATTTTCATGGCTTTCCTAATTCGTTTTGGTAATACCAAAGGGTGTTTACACTTTGATTTAATTGCAGCAGCGCATCCAGCCGTTCGTTGCGTAACTGCACGGCCTGTGCGTAAAAATTAGCCCACTCCAGGTAACTGATGCCGCCGTTTTTAAATGATAATGTTGCGGTGCGTAATAACTCATTGGCTTGCTGGGCCGCCGTATTTTCGTAATAACTCAACGCCTGCAGCTGCTGTGCATAGCGTTGGTAAGCCTGTTTCCATTGCCCTAACCACTCTACCTGCTTACCCGAGTAATTAAAAGCGGCTGCCTTTTGCTGAAAAGATGCCGCCCGTATAGCAGCACGGTAAGGCTTAAAAAACAACGGAACATTTACACCAACCAGATAAGATGAAAACCTGTCGGCACGGGTTAGGCTATTATTACTATTGGTAGGGTCAACACCCACAAAGGTTTGATTATTATACCCTAAAGTTACCTCGGGCAGGGCACGACTCCTGGCAGTGCGGATGCGTAAATCGCTTACTACGACTTGCTGTTTTGCCTGCCTTACCTCGGGGTGCTGCAACGCGGCTGCCGAGTCGGGCAATAAAGCAGCGTACCATTTTGGCGGACTAACATCCTGGGTCAGGTATAAATCGGTGGTATTGAGCAATACCTGCCAGCGATTTTGCAACACCCTGATTTCGGTTTCGGTTTGGCGGCGCTGATTTTTCAGCATCCCGGCCTTAGCCTCGGCACTAGTTAAATTTATGCGTGATGATTCGCCCAGTTTAAACCGCAACTGCTCCAGCCTGATAACCTCATGATAAACCGAATCTTCGCTATCGAGCAATTTAAGTTTGGCCAAGTTGGTAGCAATCTGCAAATAAATATCCCTTACGTGGAAAGCCACCTGGTTTTTTATAATGTCTTCCTGCACGGCTGTCAGGCTGCTTTCGGCTTTTAAAAGATTACGTAACGAGGTGTAATAAAAAGGTAAATTAATGGTTTGCAACGCCCCTATTCTATCATCGGTATATGGGCTGTTTAACCGGCCAATATCATAGCTTACCTGTGTTTTAGGCAAGTCGAACGCCGTACCAATGTTAGCCCGCGAGGCCTGCGTTTGATTTTGCGCCGCCCTTAAGTAATTATTGCCTGCAATAGCCTGGTTGACTACTGTTACAGCGCTTACCGGCTTACCCGCCGGCGCCTGTGCGCTGGCCGATTGAAAAGAGAATAACAATAGAATAACACCTGCGGCCTGTTTCAAACCATCGCCGCCGGAAGATTCGGGTTTCTCCGGTTTTTCGGCGGCAAACTGGCGGTATAGTGCCGGTAGTACTACCAGGGTTAACAGTGTTGCTGTAATTAAACCGCCTATCACTACGGTAGCTAATGGCCGTTGTACCTCGGCACCGGCGTGAGTAGATACCGCCATGGGTAAAAAACCCAGTGAGGCAACGGTGGCCGTCATCAATACCGGACGCAGGCGATTATCGGTGCCTTTGCGGATACGTTCTTCCACATCATTTTCGCCTTCTTTTTTCAGGCGGTTAAATTCGCTGATGAGAACGATACCATTCAATACCGCCACCCCAAACAACGCGATAAAGCCCACACCGGCCGAAATACTAAAATCCATTCCGCGCAGCCATAAAGCAAACACCCCACCAGTAGCCGATAGCGGTATAGCCGAAAATACAATCAAAGCTTCGCGCAGTTGCCCAAAGGCAAAAAACAACAGGATAAATATGATAAACAGCGCCGCCGGAACTGCAATCGCTAATCTGCTTTTGGCCGAGTTAAGATTTTCGAACTGGCCGCCGTAATCAAAACGGTAAGCCGGCGGTAATTTCATTTTTTGTTGTACCTGTTGCTGCAAATCTTTAACCACGCTTTGCACGTCGCGGCCACGCACGTTAAAAGATACGGAAATACGGCGTTGCCCATCATCGCGCTGTATCTGGTTGGGCCCGTCTTTTATACCGATGGTGGCCAGTTGCTGCAAGGGCACCTGCATACCGCCTGGTGTATTTACCTGCAACTGACCAATATTATTAAGGTTGGAACGGGCCGAGTCGGCCAGGCGCACCACCACGTCAAACTGCCTTTCGCCCTCATAAACGTTACCAGCCTTTTGCCCGGCGAATACCGCATTAATGATGTGATTTACCTGGCTGATGTTGACATTGTATTGTGCCATTTTGGAGCGGTTATAATGAATAACCATTTGCGGCAGCCCCACTACTTTTTCGGGAGTTACGTCGACCGCGCCTTTAATGTGGCTAATGATGCCAGTCAGCTTGCCTGACAATTTAGACAATTGCTGCAAATCATCCCCAAATATCTTGACTACCACATCCTGCTTCGAGCCCGAAATCAGTTCGTTAAAGCGCATCTGTACCGGGTATTCCACCCCTACATTAAGGCCTGGAATTTGGGCCAGCCGCTTGCTCATCGTATCCTGCAGGGTCGGGTAATCATGCGCGGTTTTCCAGTCCGACTTATCGTTCAGGGTCACAAAAATATCGCACTGCTCCAACGACATTGGGTCGGTTGGTATTTCGGCTGAGCCCACCCGGCAGGTTACCTGCTGCACTTCGGGGAATTTCTTCAATTCGGCACTAGCCAGCTTCATTCCTTTAATGGTTTCGCTTAAAGAGGTGCCCGGTAAAAAGCGGGCATCCAGTGCTAAATCGCCTTCTTCCAGTTGCGGTATAAACTCGCCCCCCAAACCGTTAAACACCATATAGGCTAAACCACAAAGCACTAAACCTATCACCATAACAGTTTTAGGATAATGAATAGCCTTTAACAAAACAGGCTCATAGCGTTTGTGAATGGCCGCCATCAGTTTATCGGCAAAGCTTTTTTTATCCGACGGTTTGCGGTTAATAGTTAACGCCGTCATCATGGGTACGTAAGTAAGCGACAGGATAAAAGCTCCCACCAATGCAAAAGCAACCGTTTCGGCCATAGGCCTGAACATTTTACCCTCAATACCCTGCAAACTCAGGATAGGCATGTACACAATTAAGATAATAACCTGCCCAAAAATGGCAGCATTCATCAGCCTCGAGGTAGATTGCTTTACCTCTTCATCCACTTCATCTTTAGAAAATTCTTTATCGCCATTGGTACCAACTTTATCTTTAAAGCGGTGCATCACCCCTTCTACAATAATTACGGCTCCGTCCACTATCAAACCAAAATCAAGCGCACCCAGGCTCATTAAATTGGCCGAAACATGGAAGGCGTTCATCATTATCAAAGCAAACAGCATGGCCAGCGGTATAACGGACGCCACCACCAGGCCCGAGCGCAGGTTGCCTAAAAATATCACCAGCACAAAAACCACAATCAGCGCGCCTTCTATCAGGTTATGCTCAACAGTAGAGATAGCGTTGCCCACCATTTTGCTGCGCTGATAAAAAGGCATAATGGTAACGCCTTCGGGCAGGCGGGTTTTAATTTCTTCAACGCGCTCCTTTACTTTTTTAACCACGTCCATAGCATTGGCGCCTTTCAGCATCAGTACTACGGCACCGGCTACCTCGCCGTATTTGTTGTTTACCATGGCGCCAAAACGCAGGGCATCACCTTCGTTTACATCGGCCACGTCAGATACCCGGAGCGGTATGCCATTTACGTTTTTTACGGGGATGTTGCGCAGGTCTTCGCCGGTTTGCGCCAAACCTTCGGTACGGATATAGTATGCATTGGGGCCTTTTTCGATGTAAGCACCGCCCGTGTTTTCATTGTTTTGCTGCACGGCGTTAAAAAGCTCATCCAGCGTAACATTCATGGCCTTTAACCGCAAAGGATTGATTACCACCTGGTATTGTTTAAGCTTACCGCCCAGGCTGCTTACATCGGCAACGCCCGGCACGCCTAACAATTGCCGGCGCACAATCCACTCCTGCATGGTACGCAGTTCGGTTAGGGTGTAACGGGTTTCGTAACCGGGCTTAGGTACCACATAATATTGGTAAACCTCACCTAAACCGGTACTCACCGGCCCCATCTCCGGCTCGCCTATGGATGGCGGAATAATTCCTTTTAACTGGCTCAAACGCTCGCTTACTTGCTGCCGGGCCAGGTAAATATCTACATCATCATCAAAAACTACGGTAACGTTTGATAAGCCGAAACGCGAGATAGAACGCATCTCCTTTAACTTGGGCAACGAAGCCATTACCCTTTCGGCCGGGGCAGTAATCAACCTTTCTACTTCGGGCGCGGCAAGCGATGGCGATACGGTAATCACTAATACCTGGTTACTGGTAATATCGGGCACGGCATCTACCGGTAAACGAGATGCCGAGTAAATACCCGCTGCAATAAGCAGCAGCACCATTAAACCAACAATGAGTTTGTTTTTTACAGAGAACGCTATTATACTGTCAATCATAGCAGTGGCCCGTCGAGAACGTTAGCTGAAAATATTTGTTTGAGGTTACAACTATGCCGACTGCTTATTTACCGCCACCGTTAATCATGTCTGATACGATGCCGGGGCTTTGCTTACGCTCGGCCAGTATAACACCGGCCATATGCACGATGATAAACGCAATAACCAGGTACATACAAAACCCGTGAAACTCCTGTATGGGGTGTGACACAGCCCTTGCTAAACCTAAATCGTGTTTAAAATACAGGATGAGACCGGTAGCTCCCATTAAAATAAGCACCAGGTAAAAAGCGAAATACAATAGCTTTACCACTAGCTCGTGACGGGCCAGCCGGGCTTCTTCGCCACCGTTGCTTAACGCTAAGCGGGCTACGTTTACTTTGCGAAACAGCGACTGCGATGTTGGACTTACTATTTCATAAATAATGCGCCAAAGCAGCAGTGCCACCAGTACAAAACCAATGTAGGCATGCACATCCCAAACTTTGTCTTCCAGTTCGTGCCCTATTTGATTGGCTACGTCGCTCGATATATTTAAACCACTCTTCGCTCCCTGTTCGGCAATAACGGCACCGGTTACCCTTTTATCGGTTAGGGTGCTATTGAGCAATACCGTAACCAGCGAACCTGTGATGACTAGCGCATTAAGCCAATGCCATAATCTGATAGAAAGTGAATATTTCCGGGTTTCGGATGGTTGAAGTGGGTTTTGTTTTACAGGTTCGATGATGGCCATAATAATTCAGTAGGTAGAAATATGATATAAATGTACGTCCTGAGTTTGAAGAAACTCTGAAGAACAGCTCTGTTTCCCAGAAAACAACAGATTATCTTCAACATTTCTTTCTAATTTTCGGAAATGAAAATCCTGATTGTAGAAGATGAGCCCGATTTATCCTCGGCGATAAAGGATTACCTGACTTCGGAAGGTAATTTATGTGAGACGGCAGCGACGTACGAAACGGCCTACCAAAAAATTTCGTTGTACAGCTACGACTGCATTCTGTTGGATTTAATGCTGCCTGACGGCGACGGTTTGAAGCTGTTGAAATACCTGAAATCATTACAAAAGACAGAGGGCGTGGTTATTATATCAGCCCGCAACGCCCTCGACGACCGCATTACCGGCTTAAACCTTGGCGCGGATGATTACCTGATTAAACCTTTTCACCTGTCGGAATTAAACGCCCGGATTGCGGCCATCATCAGGCGTAAAAATAACCAGCTCTCAAACGAACTTACCTTTAACGAAATTGGGGTTGATTTAAATGCCAAAACCATATCGGTAAACGGGCAGGAAATGCATTTTACGCGCAAGGAGTACGACCTGTTGCTTTACTTTATTTATAACAAGGGTAAAGCCATATCAAAAAGCGCTGCGGCCGAACACCTGTGGGGCGATGATGCCGACATGGCCGATAGCTTTGATTTTATTTATACGCACATTAAAAATATCCGTAAAAAATTGTCAGATGCCGGCGCTAAAGATTACTTTCATTCAGTTTATGGTGTAGGTTACCGATTTTCTGACGTATGAACTTATTTGCAAAATATAACCGTATCCTGTTACTGGTACTGCTTACCGGGTTGGTAGCTGTAGGCATTCTTTTTTACCAGGCGCTCACCTATACCCTCAACGGAAAGATTGATGAAAACCTGACCGAAGAATTGATGGAGGTGAATGATTACGCGCATGTTAAAAACATTGCCCCTGCCCCACCAGACGAGCCCAATCTGGTAATTGAATATAAAAAGGCAAATAAAGCGTTGAAACAGCAACTATCAGGCGATACTACCTTTTACAATCCTAAAAAGAAGGTAAACGAGTATGCCCGGTACCTGAAAGCCGATGTGGTTATACAGGGGCAGCCTTTGCATGTTTTGATATTAAACTCTAAAGCGGAACAGGCCCGTCAGGTTCAGCTTATTTTTTGGGCCATTATTATCCCGGTTATTTTTTTATGCGGATTACTGGCCTTGCTTAACCGCTACCTGCTATTAAAACTCTGGTCGCCGTTTTACGAAGTACTAAAGCAGATTAAAGGTTTCAACGTCAAACATGGTAACTATGCGGTTATTGACACCGACATCAGCGAATTTAAACAGCTGAACGAGGCCGTAAAGCAAATGACGGTACAGATTGAGGATGATTTTAAAGAAATTAAATTGTTCACCGAAAACGCCTCACACGAGATGATGACCCCGATTGCTATCATCAATTCTAAACTGGATACCTTGCTGCAATCGCACACGCTTGCCGAAAACGATAGCCAGGCCCTGCTCGATTTGTATAAAGCCACCACCCGACTCAATAAAATCAACCAATCCTTACTGCTCCTGGTTAAAATTGACCATAACTTATTGGGCGAAAAAGAGGAACTTAACCCGGCTGAGTTGATTAAGCAGAAGATAGATAATTTCCAGGAGTTGATTTCGCAGCGCAATATACAGGTACACTGCGATTTTGATGGCACTACTATTTCGGGTAATAAATACCAGTTTGATATTTTACTCAACAACTTGTTTAGCAATGCTATACGACACAACAAACCCGGTGGCGAAATACACATCAGCGTTAAGAACGGATTGTTAAATTTCGAGAATACAGGTAACACCCATGCCCTTTCAGAAAGCCAGATTTTTGAAAGGTTTTACAAAGACCCGCAGTCGGACGGTGTAGGTTTAGGCCTGGCCATTTTAAAGCAGATTTGCATCAAACAAGGATATTCGTTACGTTACTATTTCCGCCTGCCGATGCACGGTTTTGAATTACAATTGGGACACTGATTACAAAGCCGCTTAACTGATATGGGTACCAAACAGGTGGCCGATTAACGCGGTAGTGGCCATGGCAATGGTACCCCAAAAACAAATTTTGGCCATGCTTTTTATGATGGGCGCACCGCCTGCTTTAGCCGCCACTGCACCTAAAAACATTAAAAAAACGATAGAACAGCCATATTGCCAAAATACCATGGCTTTTATTGGTGCAAATATTGATACCGCCAACGGTAATAATGCCCCAAATAAAAACGAAGCAAACGATGCCATGGCTGCCTGAAATGGTTTTGCTGCAGATATTTCGGTCATGCCCAACTCGTCGCGCAAGTGCGTTTCAAGGGCGTTATGTTTAGTTAGGGCAACGGCTACTTCGCGAGCCAGGTCATCGTTGAGTCCGCGGTTTTTATAAATAGCTATAATCTCCTCCAACTCCTGTTCGGGCATCTCCTCCAATTCAGACTTTTCGCGGGCAACGTCTGCTTTTTCTGTATCTTCCTGCGAACTTACGGAAACGTACTCACCGGCCGCCATCGACATGGCACCAGCTATCAGTCCAGACAACGCAGTTAAAATAATTGTATCTCTTACTGCTGTAGCCGCGGCTACCCCAATCACCAAACTTGTTGTAGACAAAATACCGTCATTAGCACCCAATACGCCAGCCCTGAGCCAGCCAACACGGTTGATGTAATGTTTTTCATTGTTCATCTGTTTGGTGGTAGCGTCAGCGTTTGTCATAGCGGGTAAGTATTAAGAGTAACTTTATTTACAGTGACTTAACTGTATCAACTTACTCATTGTTCTTTTGAATGCTTATTTAGAAATATTAAAAAATATTTAACTTTTAGTGCAACGTTTCGGCAATCTGTTGCATCTTGTATAAAATTAACTGAACCTCTCATCATGAAAAAACTACTCGCCTCCGCAGTACTGGGTTTAAGCTTTTTTGCAGCGTCAGCCCAGCAAAAACCTCTATCGGCGCCTATACAACTCTTTAAAGGCTACACGGCTCAACTGGAAAAAGACCGCCAGGAAGCCTCGAACCACAAAGAATATTTACGGGCTGACACCCTACTTAAACAGTGGGTGGGTAAATACAGCGTGTTACCCGATAGTGTTAAAACCTATTTTAAGGGTTGGGAGCCAGGCATGTATTACAACATTGCCTGTTACGAAGCCTTACAGGGCAAAAAAGAGGCAGCATTAGGTTCGTTCGAAAAATGTGTGCAATTAGGTTACAGCAACTATGAAAACACCATTGCCGACACCGACCTGGAAAGCCTGCGTAAAGAAAAACGATATTTAACCGCACTGCAAACTTTACGCGAACGCGGCGATAAAGGCTACGTCCTGCGTCAGTCGGGCGCTTACGACCGTAAGGTTAATAAAGAAATACCGGCATTTACCTACCAGGAAGCCAGCTCGCCAGAACTGATAGCTTTTAAAACCAAATATAACCTGGACTCGGTTGCAGGCAAAGGCGATGAAATAAGCCGGATGAAAAACCTGTTGTTTTGGGTACACAACGCTGTGAGGCACGATGGCAGCTCGAACAATCCGTCATCAAAAAACGGAACGGATTTAATTGAGATTTGCAAAAAAGAAGGCCGTGGCGTAAACTGCCGAATGATGGCTACTATTTTAAAAGACGCTTACCAGGCCGAAGGCTTTAAGGCCCGTATGGTTACTTGTTTGCCAAAAGACACGCTGGATAACGACTGCCATGTGATTAACATAGTATGGTCTGACAACCTGAATAAATGGGTATGGATGGACCCTACCTTTAACGCGTACGTGGCCGACAAAAACGGCAACTTATTAAGTATTGAAGAAGTAAGAACAAAATTACATGCCGACAAGCTAAATGATTTGGTGCTGAATAACGATGCCAACTGGAACAATAAAAACAAGCAAACTAAAGAGTATTACTTAGGCTACTATATGTCTAAAAACTTATATTGGCTGCAATGCTCTGCTAAAAGCGAGTGGAATATTGAAACCCGGACGTCTAATACAGGAATTGTTGACTATGTAAACCTTTATCCGGGCGGTTATAATACCATTAAAGCGGCTAAAGTAAGCAACCGCTATATGACGTCTTATGCTACCAATAACCCACAACTGTTTTGGCAAAAACCGGTGGTAGTTAAGGATAATAAATTGGCCATAGTTCAATAAACATTTCAACTAAAATAAACAAAGGGCAAGTTCATCAGAACCTGCCCTTTGTTATTATAATACGTCCGGCTATGATTAATAACCGGGATTTTGTGTCAGGTTTTTATTCAAATCTCTCTCTGACTGCGGGATGGGCCACAACTCGTTTTTACCCGTGATGAAGCTTCTCTTTTTGTATATGTAGTAACCGTCAGCATCAACCGGGAAGGCGGTGTAAGACGACGGCGTATTGGTTAACTTCATGCCGGTAAATTGTTTGTTGTTTTCGCTGCCAATAATTCCCCAGCGTAAACAATCAAAATACCTTAGGCCTTCGAAAGCGAATTCAACCCGGCGCTCTCTTCTGATGATGGTACGAAGCGCTGATGGGTCGGTAGTGGTAACAGCCGGCATGCGTACGGCTGCCCTGCCTCTTACTTTATTAATGGTAGCGTCCAGCAAAGTCTGGTCAACCCCGGCGCCTGATTCCAGTCTCGACTCCAGGTAACTCAACAAAACTTCCGGATACCGAATAAGCGGAAAGTTATTACCATCGTTGGAAACCGAGCCTAGGGTTGGATCATCCTCCAGAAACTTATAGATAGCATAGCCGCTCCATACCCCAGGGTATTGGTCTAACCTGTCGGGGAGTGTAGTGCCTGGTCTGGCGGTATAGGTACGCCCGCGAAATACCGTGCGGTCAGAAATCATGATGTTGAAATCGAGTCGCGGGTCGCGGTTATTGTACGGGTTGTTTTTGTCGTACAAAAGTGATTGGTCGATAGTTTTGCCATCAATACACTCAAACTCCTTCACCAGCTCATTAAACGGCGAAAACTGGTGCCAGCCACCCCAAGTTTCAGGAGTTAGGTATTGGAACAGGGCGTGATTGTAAGAATTTTGCATGTATTGTTGCGCCAAAAGTGTTTCACGGCTAAGTTCTCCCGCGTTCAAAAACAATTCGCGGTATCTCGAATCTACAATATAATAGTTGTAGTCGATGATGGTTTTATAGGTAGCTGCAGCTTCTGTCCATTTCTTTTGGGCCATTTGCAAACGGCCCAAGATAGCCAGTGTTGCAGCTGAGGTAAGGTGACCGTTTTGCGCGTCAGAAACAGATACCGGTAATGTCGCCGCAGCTGCCTTGAGCTCGCTTTCGCAAAAAGCCCAAACCTGAGCCTTAGGCGTACGCGTTACGCTGTTAGCTTCAGCTACTGTAAGCAGTTTTTCAATCAAGGGCACATCGCCAAAATATAAGGCCAGATTAAAATAATCATAAGCTCTGATAGCTCTCACCTCGCCAATCATTACCTTTTTCTGGTTTTCATCCATGGTAACTTTACCAATATTGGCCAAAAAGTTATTACATCTCGTAATCTGACTGTAAGTCTGTGAGTAAAAGGCGCCTACAAAGTAGTTAGACGGGTTAAGCGAACCATTGGTAAACTGGTCGGGAATCATTTCTTTCTCCGAACCGTTACCGGCCATCAGGTCGAGGTTAATCATGGACAAACCAGCCCAAAAGTTGTAATTAGCGAAACCCGCGCCGGTATCATAAACCCCGTTAAGAGCCAGCGTGGCATCGTTGGCAGTGCGCCAAAAAGTTGCGTCTGATACTGATGATAAAGGCTGCTTGTCCAGAATGTCTTTTTTACATCCCGAAAAAAATATGCTGCTGAATACAAACCCCAGGCTTAAAACCCGGATTGATAATTGCATTTTCATCTGTTGTGAAATTTTAGTTAGAAAACCGTTTAAAACTTAACATTCAGGCCAAAAGTGTAAATGGCGGTAAGCGGATAAAAATTGGGGTTATCGCCCGAGCTCTGGCTGTTTTCGGGGTCCCAACCCGGATAAAAGCTATTAATTGAGAAAAGATTTTGGCCGCCTACAAAGAACCTGATTTTATCAACACCCAGTTTTTTGTTGAGTGCAGATGGCAAACTATAACCTAACTGCAGATTTTTAAGCCTCAGGTAGGTTCCTGACCTGTTCCAGAACGAGTTGGTTTGCACGTTGGCACTACCCTGGTTAAGCGCAGTAATGCGCGGGTACTTGGCATTAGGGTCCGGGTTAGCCGTAGTCCAGGCGTTGTCTGCCTGCCATTGCTGTATGTTCCCGGCATTATAGTAGGCGAAAGCCTGGTACGAGCCCATTTGTACTGTGTAACCACCCAAACCGGCCAAAAGCATCGAGAAATCAAAATCTCCGTAACCGGCATTGATATTTAAGCCAAAGGTGGTTCTTGGGTTTTTAGTCCCGATAATTTTACGGTCGTAAGTAGGGTCAACCTTACCATCCGGTACGCCGTTAGGGCCGCTTATATCTTTAAACCTAATTACCCCAGGCTGGCCCGGAATGGGTTGCGTTGGGTAACTGGCTACATCAGCAGCATCCCTGAAGATACCATCAGCCTCATAGCCGTAAATCGGGTCTAAAGGTTGGCCCAAAAACAGGTTAGGAATTACGCTTTGCAGGTCGCCGGCAATTTTGATGATTTTTTGTTGGTTGTAAGAAAAGTTAGGTGTCACGGCCAGTCTAAGTTTACCCATCTGCGCATTGTAAGTCAGGCTTGCTTCAAAACCACGGTTTTTAATTGAGCCGGCATTTACGGTTGGCGGGTTTAAACCTAATGTGCTGGATACGGGAACCTGATACAAGATGTCCTTAGCGGTTCTGTCATAAACATCCAGGGTACCGGTTAATTTATTTTTAAACAAGCCAAAATCCAAACCTATGTCACCAGTGGTGGTGGTTTCCCACTTAATATCAGCGTTTGCAGCGTTTACAACCGCAGCTCCTGGTGCTATGGTGCCGCCAAAGGTGTACCGCGGACCGGTGCTGATGGCATACTGGTAAGGATAGTTGCTGATGTTAGCATTACCCAAAGTACCGTAAGAAGCGCGAAGCTTTAACTCGCTTAACCAGGTAACATTATCTTTTACAAACGATTCTTCGCTGATGCGCCAGCCGGCCGAAACTGCCGGGAAGAAACCAAAGCGGTTACCTGGGGCAAACCTTGACGAGCCATCATAGCGGGCGTTAGCTTCAAAAAGATACCTGCCCTTAAAATCATAGTTTAAACGACCGAACACCGACTGGAAAGCATATTCATTGGCCGAACCACTGCTCTGCTGATTGGTGGTAGCTCCGGCATCTAATTCATACAGTAAATTATTAGGAAACCTGTCGCGGAAAGCACTGAAATTATTATCGCGGTGCTCCTCTTGCTGGTAACCTGCCAATAAATTAAAATTATGCTGACCGAATGATTTGTTGTATTTGGCAAGAGCAATCAAAGTTACCTCCTGACCGTCAACATGCGTTTTTCTGAGACTGTTAGGGCCCACATAGGTATTACGGTCCAAGTTGATATCAGCAATGTAAGTGGTATTTACACTGGTGTAGTAATGATAACCTGCTGTACCGCTTAAATTTAAGCCTTTGGCTACATCCCACGATAGTACCGTATTACCATAAAAGTTTTTTGCTTTAAAATTATTGAAGCCCTCGCTGTCGAGCCAGGCCTCAGGTGCATAAAAGTCTTGACGGCCATAGGTACCGTCGGATTTACGCCCGGCAAAAGTATTGGGTTCGCGCACGGCATAGCCAATAATACCACCTATACCCGACGCGTTAGACTGGGGCTGATTCTGGTCTTGTGAAAAGCCCAGCAAACTTGTTTTTAATGATAAGTTATTTTTGATACGGGTATCTAAATTAGCCTGAATGTCATAACGCTCATTATTGGTTTCGGCAGTAATACCTTTTTGGTTACGGTAAATGCCCGATAAATAAAACACGGTTTTACCCTCGCCACCAGATACACTGAGGTTATGATACTGCTGGAAACCCGAACCGGAGTTTAACAAATCTTTCAAATGGAAAACGTTTGGATAGTTATCCGGGTCTGACCCACTGCGGTACCGGGCTACAACGTCCGGCGTGGCTCCGGTTAACTCAGCATATCTCCATGAATCTACAAATTTGGGCAGAGAGGTTACCTTTTCCCATCCAAAATAGTTGTTGTAGCTTAATGATACTTTGCCGGCTTTACCGCGTTTGGTAGTTACTAAAATAACACCGTTGGCAGCTCGGTTACCGTAAATTGAAGCTGAGGCAGCATCTTTCAGTACCGTCATGCTGGCAATATTGTCAGGTGCCACATCATCCAGAGAGCCAGGAATACCGTCAATAAGTACCAGGGCAGAGCGCCCGGAATTGAAAGTACCGATACCCCTAACCGTTACCGTTGCACCATCGCTACCTGGGCGGCCACCACCTTGCTGTACCTGCACACCAGCCGCCAAACCCGCCAAAGCTTGCGATGCCTGCGTAATAGGCCGGTTTTCGATATTGGCTGAGGACACGGTTGACAAGGAACCGGTTAAGTTTACCTTTTTTTGCGTGCCGTAGCCAACCACTACCACCTCATTTAAGCCCTTATTGTCAGTTCTAAGACCAACGTTTACAGTACTTCTACCGGCAATGTCTACCTCTTGTGTAATATAACCAACGTAGGTAAATACCAACCGCCCGTTATTATCGGGTACCGAGATAGTATACTTACCGTTTACATCTGTTACGGCAGCAGCATTACCGCCTTTTAGCTTCACCGCTACACCAACCAGCGGTTGCCCGATAGTATCGGTTACAGTACCCGTTACGGTAACTGCCAACGTGGTATTCAATGCGCGTTTATCAAAGCGATTGCTTGCCTGCGCATCTGTAAAAAATATCAATAATCCGCTCATCATTAAAAGGCAGATTAGAAACCTGCCCCAATCGGGCAGCAGTTTAGTTTGATTAAATTGAGTAAATGTCAGATTCATAAAAGTTGTTTAAAACTCAAAAATTGTTTCAGTCACTTATGCAGTTATATGTTCTGCACCAATAATTGTCATTGATAAAAAGCATCAAGATGTCGAAATTCACTTTTTAAGATTTCATCCATAAGCACCTGTTTAATTGTCAATTAGATAAATAATTTTAAAAAATACAGACAATAAATTTCCATGCGAACGCAAAACAAGAGGGTAGCAAATTCTCCGTTGTTGCTTCACAAAAAAATATAAACCTGAATCGTTTAAGTTTAACTGGTTATTTGCCCGAATAGAAAATTCGTTATTTGGCAATGGTCAAAGATATTGGGAGTTAAAGGCCTTTATTTTGAATTAAAGAGACTTTTGTTTGTAATAATCCGACTTTTAACAGATTGCTACATAGAAATTATTGTCTTTTTTCACATCTTAGATTACCAATTATTATTGAACCGATGATTAGGCGAGCGCTGCGGCACACATTCTCCTTATTAAATATTGATTATGTACAATTAGGTACTAAGTGGAATTATAAAGGCATCATGAGTCCGTACTACCGGCTCTACTACATTGATGGCGGCTACGGCGAAATTTCGAGCGCGGGTACTACGTTAAGCCTCGAGCCGGGACACTTATACCTGATTCCGAGTTTTACACTGTGCGATTTAAAATGCGACCATTACCTGAGCCAGTACTTTATTCAGTTTTTTGAGGAATCGACTGACGGAGTTTCCTTATTTGCCAATAACCGCACCATTTATAAAATCAGCGCCCAGGAACTGGATATAGCCAATTTTAAACAGCTTCTACTGATTAATCCCGGCCGGGGCATTAACCGGTCTGACAATCCCAAGATATACGAGAAAAAGGTTTTTTATGAAGAATACCAGGAACTGAACAACCAACAAAGTTTATCGGTTTACACAGAAACGCATGGATTATTGCTTTACCTGGTATCGCGCTTTTTAACACCCGAGCTTTTTAAACAAAAACAGTTCAGGCATATGCCTGTAAAAATTCATGATGCCATCAGCTACATTATGCTCAACCTCGAGAAAAAGATAACCGTGAGCTCGCTGGCTGAGCGTGCCAATCAAAATACAGATTATTTTTCAAGAAACTTTCAGCACATTGTTGGCGACAGGCCATTAGATTATATACAATCCAAACGTATTGAGAAAGCCCAGTACCTGATTGTAACTACCCAGCTTACTTATTCGGAAATTGCGCAGGAAACGGGATTTGAAAACGTATCGTATTTTTCTAAAACCTTTAAAAGACTCACCGGCATGTCACCGCGTAAGTACCGCAACCAGAGCGATTCTATGCATGCTTAAACTAAAAAAGTTGCACATTGATTAAATTATTTCACCCGCAAAAGCTGCCCAAATATAAATCCACACCATTAATAAATGTCGGATATTTACAAATCAAAGTCAGATTTATATCAATCATCGTGCAGCAGTAAAACTACATTTGCTTTGCACTTACACCAATTATAGCAACTGCGTAACACTACACCAAGTCAGGTTATGGCAGTTGTAGATATTGCTTAAATTTATTTAATGAAAAGGCTACCTGCAAAACGGGATGCAGCTGCATAATAACGACTATACCAATCATCAAAATATATATTATTATTTGTAATGACCCAATCCAAAAACACGTTCGCCATTATTCTGCTTACCAGCCTTTTCTTTTTATGGGGGTTCGCACACAATCTTGACCCAATACTTATCCCGCATTTGAAACGCTCGTTCACGTTGTCGAACGTGCAGGCTACGCTGGTTGATACTGCGGTATATGCTGCTTATTTTTTAATGGCTATTCCGGCCGGTATGATTATGAAGCAGTTTGGTTACAAAACCGGTATTATTACCGGGCTTTTATTGTTTTCGGTTGGTAGTTTCCTGTTTATTCCGGCTGCCAACACGCAGTTGTATTCTTTCTTTTTAGTCGCCTTATTTATAATAGCCTGCGGCTTGGCCATACTCGAAACGGTAGCCAACCCTTACATGACTGTATTGGGTGATAGCGCCCACGCAGAGCAACGGCTTAACTTCGCCCAATCGTTCAACGGTTTCGCCACCATGATTGCGCCTTTTGTGGGCACTGAATTAATTTTAATCCAGTCGCACAGCGACAGCCAACTGGCTACCATGACCGAAGCTGCCCGCAAAGCGGCCTTAGCTGCCGAGGCGTCTTCTGTAAAAATTCCTTACCTGGTTTTAGGTACCGTACTATTGCTTATCGCCATCGCATTTTCGTTCACCAAACTACCGGATGTACAAAGCAGCGAGGCTGAAGCTAGCAAAGGGAGTATTTTTAAAACGCTGCGTCATCCGCAACTGGCTTGGGGTGTTGTAGCGCAGTTTTTTTATGTGGGTGCCCAAACCTGTGTTTTAAGCTTGTTTGTTCTGTATGCCCCGCACGCCGCAGGCATTACCGAAAAATCTGCCGGTCATTTTGCCAGTCTTTGCGGTTTAGCTTTTCTTATTGGCCGGTTTGTAGGCACGTTTTTGATGAAGTATTTTAAGTCCAACAGCTTACTAGCGGTTTATGCGGTCATCAACGTTTTCCTATCTATAGTTGCCGTATATGCACATGGATACGTAGCTATTTATACAGTGATTGCCATTGCGTTTTTTATGTCGATTATGTTCCCTACCATATTTGCCTTAGGCATCAAAGGCCTTGGGGCCGACCGCGAATTTGGCAGTAGCTTGATTATCATGTCTATTGTAGGCGGTGCTATCATTCCGAGGTTTTATGGCTACATCAGTGATGCTTATAACAACATCCAGATGGGCTATTACGTTCCGGCAGTATGTTTTGCAGTGATTGCCTTTTTTGGCTGGCGCGGGCACCGCATTAAGGTTAGCAAAACCGAACTATTGCAACATGCCGAATTTTAAAATATTAATCCGCACTTACTCCATATCACTTAAACACTTTTAAGGTATCAATACATTCATGAAGAGAATATGCATGGCATTAGACCTGGTGGACGACGCCGATTTGATTGCTGAATACGAAAACCACCACCAGCCGCAAAACAGCTGGCCCGAAATTACCGATAGCATCCGCCAATCCGGTATCAGGGATATGAACATTTATCGTACAGGTAACCGCCTGTTTATGATTATTGAGGCGGATGACAACTTTTCGCTGGAAGATAAAGGCAAACTTGACGCTGCCAACCCCAAAGTGCAGGAATGGGAAAAACTGATGTGGAAATTTCAGCAGCCGCTGCCCTGGGCAAAAAACGGCGAAAAATGGGTAGAAATGAAAAACATTTACGGGTTGGCTAAGTCTGCTGTTACCGACCAACAGTTATAATCATGCTTTTTAAATAGACAAGGCATAAAATTGCGGTTATTAGCTCATTAAACTAATTTATTTGACAATACCCGTAATAATTATAGCTTTGCCATACTAAAACTAAAACCATGAGTGTTCTCGTAAATAAAGATTCTAAAGTAATTGTTCAGGGTTTTACCGGTAACGAAGGTACTTATCATGCTTCACAAATGATTGAGTACGGAACCCAGGTAGTAGGTGGTGTAACGCCGGGCAAAGGCGGCCAGCAGCACTTAGAGCGCCCGGTGTTCAATACCGTGAAAGACGCGGTTGACCAAACCGGCGCCGACGTATCTATCATTTTCGTACCTCCTGCCTTTGCAGCCGATGCTATTATGGAAGCTGCAGAAGCCGGCATCAAGGTAATTGTTTGTATTACTGAAGGTATTCCAACCAAAGATATGATTCAGGTAAAAGAATACCTGAAAGATAAATCATCACGCCTGATTGGCCCTAACTGCCCTGGCGTTATTACTGCCGACGAGGCTAAAATTGGTATTATGCCGGGCTTTATCTTTAAAAAAGGTAATGTAGGTGTGGTATCAAAATCAGGAACTTTAACTTACGAAGCCGTTGACCAGGTTGTTAAAGCCGGCTTAGGTATTACTACCGCTATCGGTATCGGTGGCGACCCTATCATCGGTACGCCTACTAAAGAAGCGGTTGAACTGTTGATGAACGACCCTGAAACTCATGGTATCATCATGATTGGTGAGATTGGTGGCGGTATGGAAGCAGAAGCTGCCCGTTGGATTAAAGAAAACGGCACCAAACCTGTAGTAGGCTTTATTGCCGGCCAAACTGCGCCTCCGGGCCGCCGTATGGGTCACGCCGGTGCTATTGTTGGCGGCGCTGACGATACTGCTGCTGCTAAAATGAAAATTATGGCTGAGTGCGGTATCCGTGTGGTAGAATCACCAGCTGAAATTGGTGCTGCTATGGCAGAAGAACTGGCGAAATTAGCGTAATTAGATTTTAGAGTATAGAATCAGGAGTCAAGACTTCTTGATTCTCAAAATATCAAAAATCCCGGTCAGGTTTGGCCGGGATTTTTTGTTTTGAGTTTGCGGCCATTGGATTTTTCCTTTTGAACAGGCACTTTTCCTTTTATAAGGATATTTGATAAACATCTACTAACAATTAACGCAAGGCGCTATCTGGAAAATGTCAAAGTTTGTTACTACCTTCCTTTTGTAATTCAACTATTTATTTAATGAAGACATTGCTCTTGCTACTGAGCCTTTTTGTATACTCTTCAGTATTTGCCAAAATACCTGAACAGCAAAACAAAACCTATATAAAAGACAGTGCTCATGTGCTTTCAAAAAAGCAGACGAGATTGCTTAATCAGCGCATCAAGGCATTCACAAAAAAAACTGGTGTAACTTTAACTGTGATACTTGTAAATGGTGTACCCGAAGAGTATACCATAGCAACCTATGCTGCAAAATTAAGTATTGCCGACAACGAAATATTATATGTAATTGATGCGAAATGGCAAGATCAGTATGTGGCTGTTGCGCAATCACTAAAGCCAGCCATTGATGGCGATGTGGCCTCACTTCTTTTAAGCACTACCTTAGAACCTCGATTATCTGATAAGCGATATGCCAAAACTATAAACAGTGCGATAAAAATTATTGAACGATATGTAATAGAGGCAAAAGCCGAACATCAAAAAGAACTTGTAGCGCGTGAAGCCAGCGATAAAGCAGCCAACGAAACGGTAAAAAAGGCATTTAAAGGTTTGGCGGTTGTGATAGCAATTGTAGTAGGCACAATCATTATTTTCTCGTTGATAGTGTGGTCGTTTTCACGGATTTCCTCACGGACGAGGAATCGTATTGCCCGTCCAACAGTTATAGAAAATGTAAATATTGATGCAGTCCCTCCGGTTGTAAATTCACGGACCAGCAGATCTACCGATATTAATTTCACTCCGGTGAATGATTATGGTGAAGACTCAAATAACAGGAGTTAAACGGCTTAGCTAAGTCAGTTGAGGCAGAAGTTTTTAATGACGGCATTAAGTTGTATCAGAAATATAACCTGATAGTGAGCCAGCAACATCAAACTGACAAATGTGAAAAATGGTTATCAAATATACTATTACACGTCGGAGGATGCACAATGCATATTTCCTACTTAATCCCCTTTTTAACCCTATAGTTCTTATAAATCTTCACCGCCGACATGATAATCATGGCAAAGGCAATCAGCCCTAACATGCCGTAAATCCAGTCGACAGCGCTTTTAAGTACGGCCAAGAATACGATGGCAAATAAAAAGATAGTGGCAACCTCATTCCACAAACGGAGCTGAAACGAGGTCCATTTAAAAACACCTTTGCGCATTTGCTCTATCATATTAGCGCAAATTAAATGGTAACCTAACAGCCCAACTACAAAACAAAGCTTAACCATCAGCCAGCTTTCTTTCATCAAATAAGGCTGCAGAATAACCATCGTAATGCCGGCAATCAGGGTTAATATCATGGCCGGGGTGGCGATGATGTTCCACAAACGGCGCTCTATACGTTCATACTCGGCTGTTAAAATGCCACGCTCAGGTTCGGGCTTATCCTGTGCCTCGGTATGGTAAATAAACAACCGCACGCCATAAAACAGCCCCGCCATCCAGCTAACTACAAAAATGATATGTATGGCTTTAATGTAGAAGTACATAACTCACGCCCCCAAGCCCCCTAAAGGGGGAGTATAATTTTATTGATTAACAGTTTTTGTTTCATAGTCTCATACTCCCCCTTTAGGGGGTCTGGGGGGGGCTTGTGCTTGATTTATCTATATTCTTTAATTACCTCAACGGCGTATTTCACGTTATCGAAAGGGATATCAGGCATAATACCATGACCTAAGTTAAAGATGTAACCATCTTCACCTTTCATCCGGTCGAACAGGCGGTGAATGCGTTCCTTGATAACCGGTTTGTCAGCATATAAGATATGCGGGTCAAGGTTGCCCTGTACGGCTACTCCTTGAGGTAAGCGGCACTTCATATCTAGCAGGTCAACATTCCAGTCGATAGAAACTACATCGGGTTTAGCTTCTGCCATTAATGGCGCGAATACCGAACTTCCTTTACAGAAAGAAATTACGGGGATGTCTTTACGGTTGAGTTTACTGATGATTTGCGCAATGTAGTTATGCGAAAACTCTTTATAATCGTCCCAAGCCAGTGCTTGTGCCCAGCTATCAAATATCTGCACAGCGTTTACACCGGCTTCAATCTGAAGGTTCAGGTAATCGGCCGTTACCTGAGCAATCTTCTCTAATAATTGGTGAGCCAGGGCAGGTTGATTGTGCAGCATCAGCTTGGTGAGTTTAAAATCGCGCGATGAACCGCCTTCAACCAAATAGCTCATTACTGTAAACGGTGCACCGGCAAAACCAATAAGCGGTATACGGCCGTTTAAACGCTGCTGTATCACTTTGATAGCATCAGCTACATATTGCAAACGGTCGAGCACATCAACGCTTAAATTATCTACATCAGCCTGGGTGCGTACCGGGTTGGCAAACTTAGGGCCTACGCCCTGGGTAAAGCTCAAATCGCCGCCCATGGCTTCGCCAGTTACCAAAATGTCCGAAAACAGGATAGCCGCATCAATGTCCAGCAAATCAACCGGCAGCATGGTTACATCAGCAGCAATTTCGGGTGTTTTGCACATCTCTAAAAAAGAATACTTGTTTTTAATTTCCCAATACTGCGGCATAAACCGGCCGGCCTGGCGCATCATCCAAACGGGTGGACGTTCGGTTTTCTGAGAAAATGCGGCTTTAATAAATAACGAATCTTTCATATATCAAAAGCAGGCTTGCACAGCCTGCTATTATTTACTTGGTATGTAGTTGTAATTCCTGTTCCAGTTTAGCTATTACAGCTTTCATTTTAGCGTTTACCTGCTCGCCTTTGCCTTCGGCCAGCTGCAAATAAGCGCGGGCCTTTTCGTAATTACCCTGCCTGATATTTATGTTAACGATATGCACTAAGGCAGCCACGTGGTCGTTTACCGAGCGTAGAGGATACTGCGCTGCTTGTTCGTAATGCTGCTCTGCCGCCTGGTACTCCTGCTTGTGCAAACTAACGCCGCCCATCATAAACTCGTAAAAGCCCCGGCGTTTACGGCTCAACCATTCGGGCCGGCTAATTTGCCGCAGCAAAGCTTCTGCCTTGTTATAATCTTTAACGTGGAACTGTTTGGCCGCTAAAACAATAGTGCCTTCTTTAAAATAGCCCCATACTAAAAAGCCGGCTAATAAAAGCACTACAGCTGCCAGTTCGTAAGTGTGCTGATAGATAAAAAATCCCATCAGCAAAATAAAAGCGGCAGCTGTAAATATGCGGGCTTTATTGGTAAACATTAATATTAATGGTGGTTATCCGTAAACTTGTAACCTACACCACGGATGGAGTGAAAATAAACCGGGTTTTTAGGGTCTGGTTCAAAGTATTTACGGAACGTTAAGATAAAATTGTCGATAGTACGGGTTGAAGGGTAAACGTCGTAATTCCATACTGTTTCTAAAATCTGCTCGCGCGATACGGCCTCGTTGCGGCGCTCAATGAGTAGCTTAAGCAGCATGGTTTCCTTTTTGGTTAATGGGGTAACCGATCCATCTTCGTTAATTAACTCAAACGAGTTAAAATGAATAGTTTTATCGCCTATTTTATAGCTGTTAAACTCTTTCAGGTCGTCACCTTTCAAGCCGCGTTTAACCAGATTGTTTACCCGTAAAATAAGTTCTTCCAGGTTAAAAGGTTTGGTCAGGTAATCGTCTGCACCTTTTTTTAAACCCTGTATTTTATCCTCGTTGGTATTTTTTGCCGTCAGGAACATGATAGGCACTTCAGAGTTTTCCAGGCGGATGGTTTCGGCTACCACAAAGCCGTCTACCTCGGGCATCATCACGTCCAGTATCACCAGGTTAAAGCGTTCCTCTTTAAACTTCTGAAGCGCCTTTTTACCGTTGTTAGCAGTAGTTACTTTATACCCTTCCAGTTCGAGATTTAATTTGATGGCCTCGAGCAAGTGCTCTTCATCTTCGGCCAGTAAAATTCGTTTTTTGTTCATGTAGGTTGTGTTGAAACAAAGGTTTAACTAAAATATAACTTCAAAAACACTGCCAGCGGGACGGTTATCGCGCACCTGAATACTGGCTTGGTGTTTATCAAGCACCTGTTTTACAATGTATAAACCTAAACCCGTGCCTTTTGTGTTACGTGTTTCTTCGCTTCCTACACGGTAAAACCTTTCAAAAATACGGCTTTTTTCTTCATCTGCTATACCGATACCGTGGTCGGCCACCTGCAGGTGCACCTTACCACCCTTAGAAAACAGCTTTACTTCCACTGTTTCGCAAGGCTGAGAATATTTAATAGCGTTTTCAATCAGGTTAGTTACTACCGATGTTAGTGCAAACTTGTCGCCGGTTACTTCAATTTTGGGCTCAATTTCGGCGTTGATTAATTGCTGATTTAAATCGCATTTATTAATCTGTAAACGGTTAACAATACCATCAACCAACACCGACAGGTTAAACTCCTGCTTAGGGAAAGTGTACGACTGGTTTTCGATTTTGGCAGCTAACAGCATATTTTCCACCATATCATTCAGGCGGTCAATATCCAACAAACATTTACCTACAAAATCATCCACCTGCTGCTTAGTTAAGCTACGCTTCTGGATAGTTTCGAGATAGAGTTTGATAGAGGCCAGCGGCGATTTAAGCTCGTGGGTTACCGACAGCAAAAAGTTCTTTTTTTGATGCTGCAATCTGCGCTCTTTATTTAATGATTGATGGAACAGAAAAGCGCCGCCCAATACAATCATAATAAACATCGAACCTTCGCCCAAAATCATTCCGGTGCGGGCCGGCTGCAGGCTAATTAACATATACCCCCACCACACCAACTCCATCAGGGTGTAAATAATCAGCGCATAAAATATTATAAAAGGCCTTTTCATTGTCTTAAACTAAGTAGTTAGCAACATCCCAAATAACACTTATTCCCTAAAGTCGGCTTTAGTCAAAGCGTCGGCATCTTCTGTTGCCGGATGGGCCGCGCCAAATACGATATCTAAACTGTCAAAAATAACCTGTTTAGCTTTGTTTAGTATCGCCGTAGTATGTGCGCCCGAAACAAAACCTACCTCGTATCCCGACGGACCAAAGTATACACCGCGGTTAAGCAACTCGAGGTGCATGGTCTTGAATTTTTCCATACTATGCGGGTCAATCTCATCGGCCTTGCGAATGATTTTGCTTGCATCAAAAGCAAACCAGAAGATTGAGCCAATGTGTGAGATATGCAGCGGGTAGTTACGCTGGCTTACAAACTCTACAATGTCGTTTACAAAAACTTTGGTTTTATTATGCAGGTCTGTGTAAAAATCAGGTTTTAACAACTCAGAAAGTTGAGCTATACCGGCGGCCATGGCTACCGGGTTACCTGATAAGGTACCTGCCTGGTAAACCGGCCCCTCAGGCGATACATTGCTCATAATCTGAGCAGATGCACCGTAAGCACCAACGGGCAAGCCACCACCTATAATTTTACCGTAAGTGATAATATCGGGCTGTATCTGGTATAAACCTGCAGCGCCGTTAAAGCCTACCCGGAAACCTGAAATTACCTCGTCGAAAATCAGCAAAGTTCCGTTAGCAGTACAAGCTTCGCGCAGGTATTGTAGAAACTCCTGGTGTTGCAGTAACAAACCGTTGTTAGCCGGAATGGGCTCAATTATTACAGCAGCTATCTGGTCTTTAAAGTCTTCGAAAGCTTTGGCAAGCGCATCTTTATCGTTTAGGGCGATAACAATGGTTTCGTCGGCAAATGATTTAGGCACGCCGGCAGATGAAGTTTCGCCGAAGGTAACCAAGCCTGAACCTGCTTTTACCAATAAGGCATCTACGTGACCGTGGTAACAGCCTTCAAACTTTAATATCTTGTCGCGTTTTGTATAGCCACGGGCCAGCCTGATGGCCGACATTACCGCCTCGGTACCCGAACTAACAAAACGTATTTTTTCGATGAATTTGTTGTGGGTCAAAATCAGCTCGGCCAATTCGTTTTCTAAAGCCGTTGGCGCACCGAACGACATACCGTTTTGCACCACCTCGGTTACTTTGTTGCGAACAGCCGGATGATTGTGACCTAAAATTAATGGCCCCCATGAGCCGCAAAAATCAATAAACTGGTTATCGTCGGCATCCCATATATAAGCACCGTCGCCCTTTTTGATAAACAAAGGCGTACCATAAACCGATTTAAATGCACGCACCGGAGAGTTTACACCGCCCGGAAAAAAGGTTTTTGCTTTGGCATATAACTCAGCCGATTTGGCACGGCTAATTTCGGGTACGTTATTATTTTTTGATTCAGACATGGTGTGTTTGCTTAGGCTTGCTGTCAGAAAACATCGTCGGGCAAGTCGTCTATATTCTTTATCTTATACTATCAACTTTATTTATAACCACTTATTTTGCAAAACTTCTTTTGCGTGGTAAGTAAGTATTGCCGAAGCGCCGGCACGGCGTATGCTCATCAGCACCTCGGTAATGGCGCGCTGCTCATTTAGCCAGCCTTTTTGTATGGCCGCTTTGATCATGGCATATTCGCCGCTTACATTGTAGGCAGCAATAGGCAGTTCGGTGTTATCTTTAAGCAGCTTAATTACATCCAGGTAAGGCAAAGCTGGCTTCACCATTAAAAAGTCGGCTCCCTCCTGCTCATCCAAATCAGCTTCTATCAAAGCTTCGCGCTGGTTGGCCGGGTTCATCTGATAGGTTTTTTTATCGCCGAATTTAGGGGCAGAGTTTAAGGCATCACGGAAGGGGCCATAAAACGCACTGGCATATTTAGCGGAGTACGACATGATCGATACACCGCTGTAACCATGCTCATCCAGCACCTGGCGTATATAACCAACACGGCCATCCATCATATCTGATGGGGCAATAATATCGGCACCGGCGCGGGCGTGGGCTAAAGCCATTTTACCTAATACTTCGAGGGTGGCATCATTCAAAATTTCGCCGTTCTCAACAATACCATCATGGCCATCGCTGCTGTACGGATCCATAGCCACGTCGGTAATTACGCAAGCTTCCGGAAACTCTTTTTTTACCTCACGAATGGCACGCAGGTAAAGGCTTTCTTCGCGGTAGCTTTCGGTAGCCATTTTATCTTTGAGGGCGTCCTCAATGTTCGGGAACAAGTCGAACGACTTTAATCCCAAATTCATACAACTTTCTACTTCGCGTAATAAATTATCTACTGAGTACCTGAAAATACCCGGCATTGAAGAAACCTCACTTTTCTGATTTTCGCCGTCTACAATAAATAACGGAAATATCAAATTGGCTGCACTCACATAAGTTTCCTGCACCATTTGCCTAATCACTTCACTTTTCCTGTTTCTTCTGGGTCTTTGTAACATAAGTCTTTGCGTTCATGGCCAATAGTTCATGGTTCATATTTAATGCGCCCTATAAACTATCAACCTTTATTTAATTCTACGATGAACTATCATCAATGAACTATTAGCCTATCAGGGTTATAGTCCAAACACGGCCTCAGCCAGTCCAACCTCGTCAGGCGAGAATGGCAGGGTGTGGTTGATGTTTAGTTCTTCGAGTTTTTTACCTGTTGATTTGCCGATGGCAATCACCCGCTGGTGGTTCTCTAATAAGTTATCAGCAAAATAAGCCTCAGCGTTAGACGGACTGGTAAACACCAAAATATCAGCCGACGTACCGTCTACCTGCTCCTCAATCATAGTTTCGTAAACCGGAAGGTCAATCACTTTAGTTTCAGTAGACAATGCCTTATGAATACTGCGCATCGGGTTTTCAGCACCCGGGAACAACACGGTAGTACCATTGGCTATTTGGGCAAAGTCCTCGGCTACTTCCTGCGTATCTACACTGTCGCCCACATAGTCGGCAAAGTACCCGTTGCGGCGCAGCATATCTTCAGATCCGCTGCCCATCACTCCAAATTTTACCGGACGAGGGAAATGCGGTTTCAACTGAAAAAAGTATTCGACCGCATTTTTACTGGTAAAAAATACCCAGTCAATATTTTGCAGTATGTACGGGTTCAATATCGTCATCACCGGTACGGTACGTATCAGCGAACGGGCCTCTACCTTAGTACCATGTTTTTCAAGCACCCGCCTGAAATAGCTTGATGCGGGCAACTCACGCGAAATAAATACCTTGTCGGCCAGCTTGCGTTTTTTGTCAAACTTCGCAATGATTTTTTCCACCAAGCCTTCGGTAGTTGGCGAGGTAATGAACATACGGTCGGGCAAATCATCCTCGGTGTCTGCCTTAGAGGTAAATACCTGGTAAACACCCTCGTGCTTGCGGCAATAACAGCCCAATGGCATGTGGCAGCCACCACCAAATTGCTTTAACACGGTACGCTCAATAGCCAATGACTCGGCTACTTCCGGGTGGTGCAATTGCTGTAAAACCTGGTATAGTTCCGCATCTTTTTCGCGGATTTGTATTGCCAATGCACCCTGGGCCGGCGCAGGTACAAATTCGGTAGGTGTTAATTCCTCCACATGAAACTCGCTTAAATCAATACCCAGGCGCTTTACACCGGCTTTAGCCAGCATAATGGCATGGTAGTTTTCGCTGCGGAGTTTGCCAATACGGGTAGGTACGTTACCCCGCAAATCGTCCATCTCCAGGTCCGGACGCAAGGCACGTAACTGCGCTTTACGACGGTTAGAAGATGTACCCACCAGGCCGCCAAACTTTACTGATAATTTTTGATGAACATCCACACAGTCCTTCAAAATCAGCAACAGTTCAGCCGGGTCTTCCCGTTCTGAAACTGCTGCGATGATGAGTCCCGGCGGATGCTCTGTAGGCAGGTCTTTGTGCGAATGCACTGCAATATCTATAGTGCCTGCCATTAATTCTTCTTCCAGCTCTTTAGTAAAAAAGCCTTTACCTTCCAGTTTATCTAAACTGAGGTTGAGAATACGGTCGCCCTGTGTTTTTATTATTTTTAGCTGAGCAGTAACGCCAACAGCGGCTAAGCTATCTTTTACAAAGTTGGCTTGCCATAGTGCCAGTTCACTGCCACGGGTTCCAATAGTAACTATCCTGTCCAAAGAGTTAATTTTGATTTACAGGCAAATTTAACTTTTACAGGGCTTTGCAAACAATTTTTATAACAATGTGAGGATAGATTGACGAACAATCAACTACTTACCCGGTAAAATGTTTGAAACACTGGAACCTCTAAACCGTAGCGTTTTAAAAACACTAAGAATTACCCGATGGCATTGCTTAAGGCATTCTTGATTTTCAGAAAAATCATAATGCCTACTGATAGCAGGATTAAAATAAGATAACTGCTTCCTAAATTCCATTCATCCTTAGCCGGAAACACACTCACGATGCCGTAACTTAAAAAGGATACAATCACATAATTAATCCCCCCGGTTAAACCGCTGGCAATACCTGCGTTTTTAGGGAACTTACTTAAACAATAAGTAAAAAAGTTATTGAACGTATAACCCGCAGCTACATGAATTAAAAAAGCAAAGAGGATAAGTGTATACAGATTGTTTATATACTTTGTGCTCAACAGCATCAGCAAAGCAAAAGCTACCTGCAACAC
Source organism: uncultured Mucilaginibacter sp. (assembly GCA_964277815.1). Lineage (GTDB taxonomy): Bacteria > Bacteroidota > Bacteroidia > Sphingobacteriales > Sphingobacteriaceae > Mucilaginibacter. The sequence goes on from CAXYKR010000320.1 coordinate 45,927, forward strand.
AATGTTGATGGCAATGCGATTAAAAAACGGCCGATTAATGGTTGCCTTGCCCACAAAGCCGCCTACCATCCAGGCAAAACCCAGCACCAGTGAGCTATAACCGGCCACTACTGGCGACAAGTGTAAATTATGCTCGATGATGAACGGCCCGGTCATGTTGTAAATCATCACCATGCTATAGGCCAAACCCAGCATCACAATCCCCAGCGTAAAGCTGGTGGTTTTGAGCATGGATGTATATACATCGGTTACTTTTTTGATGGTAAAATCGGCAAAATGCTGTAACGACTCGCCGCTGTAAATAATCTCTAGCACGGCCAGTACTATGGCAAAAATAGCCAGGAAATAAAAGTTAGATTTCCAGCCAAAAGCTACCTGAAAGTAGCCGCCTACAAACGGCGCAATGATGGGCCCGGTAGACCAGATAATAGAAAATAAGCTGAGATAATTCTTCAGCTTATCGCCGCTAAACATATCCACAAAAAAGGCACGCTTGGCTACTACTATACCGCCAACCGTAATGCCGTGCACAATCCGCATCAGGTAGATTAAATACAAGCTGGATGTATTAGCAATAACCACACTGGCCAGTGCAAATAACAGCAAGGAAAATAAGCCGATTTTATACCGACCGAAACTATCCAGCAAACTACCGATAAACAGCTGGGTTACACCGTAGCTGATCAAAAACAAGGTGAGGGTGAACTGCACCTGGTTATTACTTGCACCCAAAGAGGCAGCCATTGCCGGTAATGACGGAATATAAATATCAGTAGCAAAACCCGAAAGCGGCAACAAAGCAAAAGCCAGAATGGTAGCTATACCTTTATGCTGGTCGCGTATGGATTTTGGAGTGAGCAAGGCTGATAACATAGTTGAAACAATTTGAAATTAAAACAGCGCCAAAGCCATTTAGCCTGATGAGCTTTGGTTTAAAACGCCGGCAAAGCTATATCATTAATTTACCCGCACAACCTTACAGAATGCGCATGACCATCAATGTTACATTGAACTGATTTAAGACGCCTGCCATGACTTTACTCTGAGATTAACCGGCAGACACTACTCTAAAACAAAACCGCCAGCCTGACGGCTACATCAGGCTGGCGGAATATTTTGAAAGACTATCTTAAATTAGTTATTATTAATCAAAATCTCTTTAGCCATCACCATCGGCACTTTAATGTACTTCTTTTCCATATAGTTGATGACTTTCTCAAGTAACTGGCGCGATTGCGCATCCATGGCCTGCACTTCGTCGGCAAATACGGTGTTCAGGGCGCGGTCTTTAATCTGCTTAATGGTTTCGGGCACCTGGCGCATAGCCACTTCAATGCGGCGTTGTTTGAGCATCGGTAAAAATTCATCAATGTTTTGGTTGATGATTTTTTCGGCATGCACCAACTCCTGGTAACGCTCGTTCAGGTTTTTCTTGGCTACTTCGTTTAATGAGTTCACCTCAATATAGTTTACCGGGAACTGCTCCAATACTTCGGCAGCAGTATCATTAGGTACGGCTAAATCTACTATAGTTTTTTTACCGGTTTCGCCGTTCAGCAACGAGTTGTAAACCTCGGCAGTAATTAAAGGCTGCGTAGCCGATGTACAGGTAATGATAACATCAAACCCTTTGTTGTAAGTCTTTAAAGCTTCTAAATCGTAAGCCTCACCGTTTAAATCGTCGGCCAGTTTTTGTGCATTGGCCAGCGTACGGTTAAATACTGCAAAGTTTGAGTACTTGTGCTTTTGCAGATATTTGGAAATATTACGGTTAGTTTCGCCTGCGCCTACTAATAAAATACGGGCATTAGAGCACAACTTTAATTCTTTAAGCTTGCGGTAAGCCAACGATACTACCGAGATTGGGTTGCGCGAAATGTTGGTATGTGTATAAACTTCTTTAGCGGTTTTAACTACACAACCCATTACCATGCGTAAAAAGTCGCCAGTTAGGCCAGCCATGCGGCAATGCTCATAGGCTTTACGCAGCTGGGCTAAAATTTCTTTTTCGCCAACTACTAAGCTTTCTAATGAGCAGGAAGTACGCAGTAAATGAGTTAGGGCTTCCTGGTTTTCGTAGATAGAGGCAGCATCAATAAAGGTGTTCATGTAGT
>CAXYKR010000321.1:0-2582 GCA_964277815.1 uncultured Mucilaginibacter sp.
CAGGGACGAAATACAGACGAACGGTTGTTTTGCTTTGTATTTTGAGGTATGCGATACCGGTATTGGCATACCGGTTGAAAAACAAGAACGCTTATTTAAGGCATTTAGCCAGATTGACTCCTCAACCACCCGCAAATATGGTGGCTCCGGGCTTGGACTGGTGATTTCCGAAAAATTAGTAAAATTGATGGGCGGCGAGATAAGCGTGAGCAGCGAGGCTGGCCAAGGCTCTATATTCTCATTCTACGTTAACGTTAAAGAAGGTAATAAGGCGCCAATTCCGTACACCATATTCGACATGTCGTCGCAGGCAGGTAAAAAAGTTTTGGTTGTAGATGACAATCTGACTAACCGGACGATATTGGAAAACCAGTTGCGTAACTGGAATTTGCTGCCCACGAGCGTATCATCTGGAGCCGAAGCGTTGTTTATATTAGCGCAAGATTCTGTTTACCATTTGATTATCACTGATGCGCAAATGCCTTACATGGATGGTATACAGTTTACACGTTTGGTTAAAGAGCGGCACCCCGGTATCCCGGTAATTTTGCTAAGCTCGATTGGAGACGAACGTAAGGCTGAGAATATGCACATGTTTAATTACATACTCACCAAACCTATTAAGCAGTATGCGCTGAGCAAGTATGTTTTGCATAGTTTGCAAAGCGGAAAAAATATAACAACTGTTACCACAACAGACCGAAAAATACCCCAGGATTTCAGCTTACGCTATCCGCTGGATATTTTAATAGCTGAGGATAACCATATCAATCAAAAAGTTATTTCTCATATGCTGCAACGCATGGGTTACCAGCCTGAAATGGCAGAAGACGGTCGAATTACTATAGAGATGGTAGATTCTGGCAAATACAACTTGGTGTTGATGGACGTGCAGATGCCCAATATCGATGGCTTGGAAGCCACTCGTATTATCCGTAAAATGCCGGTAACACAGCCAATAATTATTGCACTAACCGCTAACGCGTTAAGTGGCGACCGCGAAATATGTTTTGCAGCCGGCATGGACGATTACATAGGAAAACCTGTAAAGCCCGACGAGTTAATGAATAAATTGTCGCAGTGGGCCGAAACCATATCGAAGGTTAGAATCAATCAGCTTTTAGCGGACTCAACAGAACTGCCTGAACCGCAATAAATGAAACGGTTATTACTTTACTTTTGAACGCAAAAAGCCTACACTTTAAATTGCAGGCTTTTTGCGTTTTGACGATGTTTTAAATTATCGAACGTCATTTTTTACTTTATTGGCAGTACTGCGGCCAGGTAAGTAAATTTGGAATCCAAAGTTTAACTGCAATGCGCTTTGTGAACCGGCATCACCAAAGCCAGCTAAGCCTTGGTATTTTAATAAGGTTTCTAAGCCAATATTTGGTGTAACAAAATATGCAAAACCAGGGCCAAAACCGTAATCTAAACCGTTAGTATGACCACCGCCTCTGCTTGTGTTTCTGCCGCCTATACCTAAGTTAGCTTCGCCAAAAAAGCGTCCGTGGCGTAATACCTCAACGTCTTTGCCGGTGTAGTAACGGCCCAATCCACCAACTGAATAATCAACTACCGTTGCTGAGTTATGCGCAGTTTGCAGACCGAAATTTACGTAAGCTCCTAAAGCCACGTTGTCCTGAATAAACCATGCAGCTTTAGGGGTAATTTGAAAGCTCACCACTTTAGCATCATCTAAACCGAGGTTAAGATTAGCAAAGTTGCCACCTACCAATACATTACCTTTTTGAATTTGCGCATTAGCAGACAACACTGTCGCTATAAATGCTACCATTACCGAGAGAGTAAATTTTTTCATTTTTCCGTTTTTTAAACTGATTTATAAATAATACTTGAAACAAGTACACCCTTTTGATGCAAAAGTTTAAAAAAAAGAAAAGTTTCGCCGAAGTACTCCTTGTAGTGTTATGGAATAATTAATAGTGTTTAATTTTAATTACAAAGTAATTTTTATGAAATTTCGCATTCGATTCCGTATCCATCTATGCCTATAAATTTAAGGCTTCTTGATTTTACGAATAGTAACATTAATCATACGCATACCGTTAGTTCAATCTAATCTGCTATCTTAGCTTGCACCCATTTTATACCAATGCGCTTTACAAAATTACTTTTAGGCTTACCGATTTTGGCTGCTATCGCCTTTTTGTTGCAATCATCTAAAATGACCGATGAGCCCAGGGTATGGACATCAGCCAATGAGCCGTTGCAAGAAATTGAAGCGCTACGAAAACAGATAGCAGCGCCGGTATTCAAAAATAAAGATTACTACATCACCGATTTTGGAGCGAAAGGTGACGGCGTAACTAAAAACACTTTAGCCTTCAAAAAAGCCATAGAAGTTTGCCATGCTGCAGGCGGCGGACGAGTGGTGGTGCCGGCCGGTAAGTTCTTTACAGGCCCTATCTATCTTAAAAGCAACGTAAATCTGCACATCAGCGATGGAGCCACGATAGTGTTCAGTAAAGATACAAAAGATTACCCCTTAGTTTTGGTACGCTGGGAAGGTATGGACTGCATCAATTACACGTCGCAGATTTACGCTTATCATGAAAAAA
>CAXYKR010000322.1:0-2931 GCA_964277815.1 uncultured Mucilaginibacter sp.
TTCATGGTTCATGGTTCATGGTTCATGGTTCATGGTTCATGGTTCATGGTTCATGGTTCATGGTTCATGGTTCATGGTTCATGGTTCATGGTTCATGGTTCATGGTTCATAAGGTAAATTGTCTTCATCTACATTGTTTTCGTTTCGCAAACTTTTCAACCAATCAACTTATCAACAACTTAACTCATCAACCAATAAACCAATCAACTAATCAACCAAACACTTAACCCTTCTTAAACTTATTAGCCAGTTGTTGCAGCATGTTATCGTTTACCGGTTGAGCAGGTTCTTCGGGCTTGCGGTAAGGCTTTTGCTGATTACCTCCCTGCGGATGCGGCTGTTTGTTGCGTTGCTGTTGCGGTTTGCTGAATGGCTTTTGGAACGTTTGTTTTTTCGGCGCACCCTGCTCGCCACCTTGTGCTGGTGCTGGCTTTTGAGCCGCCGGACGAGTCGCTTTGTTTTGGTTCCAGCGTTGGTAAATTTCTTTGGCTTTTTGCTTGGTGTAAAGCGAAAAATCGCCGTTCATTATCCAGGCGTAGTAGCTTGGCTCAACGTCAAACACGTCCTCAACGCGCTTGCCTTTGTGTTTGCCAAAGTTAAATACTTCTTCGCCGGCTTCGTTGTAAACCATGCGGCCTACAAAATCAACGGCGCGTTGCATATTGGTAAACTCGTGCAGGGCGGCCACTTCGTTTTGTACAGGGATGGTGCGGTTGCCCTTTTTATCAATAAACTCCGTGTCTTTATATTTTTCTACCTGGGCAAACAATACTTCCATCGTAGCGCGGGTATCAGCCTCGGCCGAATGGGCGTTTTCGATGTCTTTATGGCAATAAAACTGGTAAGCCGCTTTCAGGGTACGCTGTTCCATCTGGTGAAATATGTTTTGCACATCCACAAAATGGCGTCCGCTTAAATCAAAGGCAATGTCAGCACGTAAAAACTCCTCCATCAGCATGGGTATATCAAATTTGTTGGAGTTATAACCGGCCAGGTCACTGTCGTTTAAAAACTCGGCTACCTCGGCGCCAATGGCACTGAACAATGGCAACTCTTTTACATCTTCATCGTAAAAGCCATGAATCAGCGATGTTTCGAGCGGGATAGGCATACCGGGGTTTACCACCCATCTTTTGGTTTGCTCCGAGCCGTCAGGTAAAAGCTTAATAACAGCAATTTCGATGATGCGGTCGGTGGCCAGGTTAGTCCCGGTAGTTTCCAGGTCGAAGAAAGCGAGCGGACGTTTTAAGTTCAATTTCATTAGCGGGACGTTTTTACAAAGGTCGTAATTATCGTTTAAATCTTTTGTCAGAAAGTTTTTATATTTATCCACGCGGTAGTTTCGGCTACCGTCCTAACCTTTTTCATACATGAAAAAACTTTTACTTTCTATTGGGTGCGTTTTAGCCCTTTATGCCGCTCCCGCCCTTGCCGACGATTTTCCGTACGGCCAATTTAGCCACGACCAACTCAAGATGAACAGCTACGCCAAAGACGCCACCGCCAACGCATTGGTGTTGAACGAGTATGGCAAAACCTGGATTAGCAGCAACGACGGCTTACCCCTGTTTCATGAGTACCACATTAAAATCAAAATTTTTAATGCCAAGGGCTTTAAAGAAGGCAACATCAGCATCCCTATCTATAAATCAGACAATAACAGCTTTGAAGAGGTGAGGGACATTGAAGGCATTACTTACTATACCGATGAGCAAGGTAACGCGTAGCAAACCGTGCTCGATTCAAAAAAAGTGATTACTGAAAACACCAATAAATACTGGAGCCATGTAAAATTTGCCATGCCCAACCTGCGCAATGGTTGTGTGATTGAATACAAATACACACTGCAATCGCCTTACAGTCTGCATTTTAAAAATTGGAATTTTCAGAGCGACATTCCCAAAATATACTCTGAGTATGAAGCGCTGATACCAGGCTTCTTCAACTTTAAGGCTTCACTTACCGGCGGTGTAAAATTGAGTAAGAATACCGGTGAGGTTGCCCGCGATTGCTTTAGCGTAAGAAACAATAAATGCGACTGCTCAAGGCTGGTTTACGCCATGAGCGATATACCGGCCTTTGTGGTGGAAGACCACATGACGGCACCAAAGAATTTCATGTCGGCCATCAATTTTGAGCTCAACGACTATATAGACCCTTACGACGGTACCAAGCACGTAAAAACGCAGACCTGGGCAGATATTGACCGCAGTTTAAAACAACATGACGAGTTTGGCAGTCAGTTAAAAAAGACCAGCCTGCTGAAAGAAAAGATAGCTCCGGTTATTGCAGGGCTTACAGACGAACTGGCTAAAGCACGCGCCATCTATGCTTTTATGCAACGCTCGGTAAAGCACAATGAGTTTATTGGCATTTATTCTGATAACGGCATCCGCAAGATGTTTGATACCCATAGCGGCAGCACTGCCGACATAAACCTAGGCCTGGTGGTGGCGCTAAATGCTGCCGGCATTAACGCCGAAGCCGTGCTGCTGTCAACCCGCGAGCATGGTATGATTAATAAATTGTACCCCGTAGTGAGTGATTTCAACTATGTGATAGCCAAAGCCAACATCGGCAATAAATCTTACTTGCTGGATGCAACGGACGCTATTTTGCCTTTTGGCTTGTTGCCCGAACAATGCATCAATGACCAGGGCCGGGTAATGAGCCTGAATAAGCCATCATACTGGATTGACCTGACTGCCGACCAAAAATGGAGCAAAACCATGATACTCGACTTGACGCTGCAAACAAGCGGTAAATTAACTGGCACGTTAACAGAGATTTCGTCGGGCTATGAAGCTCTGCGCAAGCGCCGCGCTATCAAAAAATTCAACAGTTTTGATGAGTACGTAGAAAACAGGGACGAGAAATTACCGAAGGTGAAGTTTTTGAAATCAGAAATTCAAAACCTGGATACGCTGGATA
>CAXYKR010000323.1:0-23994 GCA_964277815.1 uncultured Mucilaginibacter sp.
AGCTGCCACACTCTTTCCCTACACGACGCTCTTCCGATCTAACACCGGCTTCCACAGCATCCAATGCCCGGCCACCGGCCGACAGCGTTTTCCAGGCTTCCTGATTGGCCGCGATACCAAAATTCCAGGTCGATATAACGATAGGGAATCCTTCGGCCGTTGATAGTGCCGGCAGCGGATTAGCCAGCAGTTGATTAGATAAAAAAGATAAAGAAGCACCGGCAGCCGATAGCTTCACAAATTTACGGCGATTAAACATAGAGCAGCGTTAAATATAAAGAGCTTTGTTTACAGACGTGAAAATAACGATTATCGCGCAAATTTGAGCCGTTGACCCCTGTTTGTCTCGTTAAATTTGCCTTCGCTGTAAACCACGTTACCCGATACCAGCGTATGTCTAATACTCGCCGGGAAAACTGTACCCTCAAACGGGCTCCATCCGCATTTATATAGGGTGTTCTCGGTAGTAGCCGTCCATTGTTGGTTTAAATCTACCAGCACCAAGTCGGCCCAATAACCTTCGCGGATAAACCCGCGTTTTTCAATCTGGAAACAGGTAGCGACGTTATGCGCGGTTTTCTCGGCAATTTGCTCAAGGCTTATTTTGCCTTGCTGGTTTAGCGCCAATAAAGCCGGCAAAGCATGTTGCACCAGTGGCCCACCGGATGGCGCCTGCAAATAAGGCTGCGCTTTTTCTTCGGTAGTATGCGGCGCATGGTCGGTTGCAATCACGTCAATACGGCCATCCAGTACTGCCTGCAAAATGGCGTCGCGGTCATGCGCTGTTTTAACGGCCGGGTTCCATTTAATCAGGTTGCCTTTGGTGACGTAATCATCCTCGGTAAACCAAAGGTGATGTACGCAAGCCTCAGCCGTAATTCTTTTATCTTTTAATGGGATATTGTTGTCAAATAGCTCGGTTTCTTTAGCCGTAGAGATATGCAGGATGTGCAGCCTCGCATTATGTTGTTTAGCCAACTTAACCGCCATCGAAGATGATAGATAGCAAGCCTCAGCGCTTCTTATTTTAGGATGATAATCAATAGTAATGTTATCTCCTAATTGGGCCTTATAATGAGCTAAGTTATTTTTGATGGTCTGCTCGTCCTCGCAATGTACAGCAATTAATAGCGGCGATTGCGAAAATAAATTTTCGAGCGTTTTAGGGTTATCCACCAGCATATTACCGGTTGATGAGCCCATAAAAACCTTGATGCCGCAAACATTGGTCACGTCTGTACGCAGCACCTCGTCCAAATTGTCGTTAGAGGCGCCCATATAAAACGAGTAATTAGCCAGCGATTTTCGCGCGGCAATGGCATATTTGTCTTCCAGCAGCTGCTGGGTAAGCGTATTAGGTACGGTATTGGGCATTTCCATAAAAGAAGTAATGCCCCCGGCTACGGCGGCCCGTGCTTCGGTATAAATTTCGGCTTTGTGAGTAAGGCCCGGCTCACGAAAATGTACCTGGTCGTCAATACATCCCGGCAGCAGGTGCAGGCCTTCTGCATTAATTACCTGGTCGGCAGGGCTGTTAATAGATGAATCAATACGTTCAATAAAACCGTTTTTTACCAATACATCGGCCACAAAACGGCGGTTCTCATTTACTACCGTAGCAGCTTTAATTAATACAGTCGCCATGCAGCAAAGGTAAATGAGTAAATCAAATAACAGCTTTAAAAATTAAAAACGTCACCGTGTATTTTCACTATGCTGATTGAGCCGGTTGAGGCCCATTTTCAAATCAGGCAACAATCAAACGGTAACCAGGCTTAAAGCGTTTTCTCCAGCGGGCAAAGGGCTTTTCGATGAGGTAATGGCAGCTTACAGATAGGATTGCGGTTAAAACAGCTACTGCCAAATAAAAAAGAATAGGGTGGCCGCCTTCGCGCAAGAATGACAAGGCGCTAACGGCAATCATATGCGTTAAGTAAATGGCATAACTCAAACGGCCAATCCAAACTAAAATAGTCGATGATAGAAAGTTTTTTAAAGGCTGGTAAGACTTGATATTGATGATGGCCGGCACAATAATAAAAAGCGCCAAACCCTGTACCGAATACCGGAGCGTATTACGGAAAAACTCATTACGGTAAAACAAGCATCCAACAATGGCTGCCATGGCTAAAGCAAAAAGCCTCTTATCAGCCAATATCCTGGCGAAACTTGCAGATGTATTGAGGTGCAATAACAGGCTGGCTAAACAACCGTAAATGATAGAATCAAAGCGGGTGTGGGTAAGGCAGTAGGTGTAACGTTCGATAATGTCGCCACTGTTACCATAAACCATGGTGCCCGATATGCGGAAAGCCAAAGGGATAAATAAAAGCATCACCAGTGCGCTCACAAAAAACTTGGGCGTTTTAGCCAATATTAAAAACAGTGGAGGAAATATCAGGTAAAAATGCTCCTCAGCGGCCAGCGACCATAAAATTTTGCAGATGTGTGAGCTTTGCGACGGATGGTTAAAGAAGTAATAGTTTTCGTAATAAAACAAAGATGCCCAAAGCTCAGGAGTGTGAAAATTGCTGCGGGTTACGATTAAGTAAACCCCGTACAAAACCAGCATAAACAGCAGGGGCGGGTAAAGGCGTAAAAGCCTGCGGGTGAAAAATAGCTTAAAATCAATATCCTGATAAGTAGCGTACTCATCAATTAGCAGGGTAGTAATCAGGTAGCCGCTGATGAAGAAAAATATAGTAACGCCTAAACCTCCGGGCACAATACGCTCAAAGCCAATATGAGCAATAAAGACCATCAGAATAGATATTCCACGCAAACCATCTATTGATGGCACATAGGCTGATAAGGATTTTGACATAGTTAAAGTCTTCAATGCGGCAAAACCATTTTCACTATTTGCTTCTACAAGGCGTTGCGCAAATTTATTGTGATGTAAACGGTTGGTTACAGGCTTTTACGGTTTAAAACTATTTGTGTTATAAATGTAGCGGGTTTATTTTAATAAACAATAACTAAATAATTACTTAACTCAAAGTTTGAGGTTTTGAGTGCAGCGAAAGTTGAGCCTTTGGAGTGTCAAAGAACAGTGGTCTTTAGTCGTAGCTTTACATCTTAGTAACTAAACTGTATCTTTGTGCGCTATGGGCGTACCTTTTGAAGATTTTAACTTTAACCGGCAAATTTTAAACGCGATAGCCGATGCCGGTTATACAGAAGCTACACCAATACAGCAAAAAGCCATTCCGCCAATTTTAAACGGGCAGGATGTTATGGGCATTGCGCAAACCGGTACCGGCAAAACTGCCGCCTATGTGTTGCCGCTGTTAATGAAGCTCAAATACGCCCAAGGCAACGATGCCCGGGCTTTGATTTTGGCGCCCACCCGCGAGCTGGCCATGCAAATTGAAGAAAACATTAGGCAGTTTGCCGTAAACACCGACTTGCGCACGGTGCTTTTGTATGGTGGCTTAGGGCCCAAAACACAAATCGAAAACATCAAAAAGGGTGTCGATATCATTGTGGCTACCCCAGGCCGTTTCCTGGACATTTATTTGGCCGGTCATATCCTGACTAAACCATTGCAGGTATTGGTGCTGGATGAAGCCGATAAGATGATGGATATGGGCTTTATGCCCCAAATAAACCGTATTTTGGAGGTGGTGCCCCGCAAGCGGCAAAACCTGTTATTCTCGGCTACCATGTCTGACAAGGTGCAGATGCTGTCGGGTAACTTTTTAGAGTTTCCTACCGTTGTGGAGATTACCCCGCAGGCCACGCCGGCTCAAACGGTAAGTCAGTTTCTGTATTTTGTTCCCAACATCAAAACTAAAATCAATCTGCTCAAAAAGCTGCTGGACCGGGATGAGGACATCAAAAAATTGATTATCTTTTGTAAAACCCGCACCTCGGCCGAGGATGTGTACAAGTTTTTGGTGCGCAAATATGATGATGAGCAGGTAAAGGTGTTGCATGCCAACAAGGGACAAAATACCCGCATCAATTCTATCAACTCGTTTAAAAACGACGAGGTGAAAATTTTGGTAGCTACCGATGTGGCTGCCCGTGGTATTGATGTGAGTAATGTAAGCCACGTGATTAACTTTGACGTGCCTATTGTAATTGAAGATTATGTGCACCGTATTGGCCGTACCGGTCGTGCTTTTCAGGCAGGGGAGGCCATTACGTTTTGTAACCCCGCCGAAGAATACTACCTGCGAAAAATAGAAAAGCTGATTCGTCAGACTGTAGAAGTGCTGCCCATGCCCGAGGAAGTTTTTGTAGAAGAAACCCCTTACGAAGAACGGCAGGACCAAGCCCGTGAAATTGACATGCAGAAACGCCGTGAAAACCCGGAGTTTAAAGGGGCGTTTCACGAAAAGAAAGAACGGGTGGAGAAAAAGCCAACCCTAAGCCACAAGCAACAGCTGGCCAAAAAACACGGCAAACCAAAAACAACCCGTGGTAAATCAATCCGAAAAAGAAAGTAATGAAACTCAGACTTACACCATTAAATTTTGCCACGGCATTTTTTATTGTGCTTGCCTTGATTACCTGGCTATATAAACCGGTAAGCGTTACCGGCAACGACCTTAAACAATGGACAGGAACTATTGCTTTGATTTTCTTTTTCTTTGGTATTGTGGCTTCGTTTTTAGACCTGATTTTCAGGAACTTTTTTCCGCAAACCAAAACGCTTTGGCTGGTCGAGATGAGCTTTATATTGCTTACGGCCGTTATTTATTTACTTGTTAGACATTAATCCCTCATGAAAAGAGCTGAAATAAAACTGATAGTTGACCTGGACGATAACAACGTACCTGAAAATATTACCTGGCAATCAACCGATTCGCAAACCCAGGAGGCGTTGCCGGTAAAATCATTCATGCTGGCCCTTTGGGACCATAACTACAAAAATACTCTGCGTATTGATTTATGGACCAAGGATATGCCTGTAGATGAAATGAAAAAGTTTTTCTTTGAAACCCTGCAAACTATGGGCGACAGCTTTTTGCGTGCCACCGGCGAAAAAAATATTGTAGAAGACCTGCGCGATTACTGCGCCCATTTTGCCGATAAAATGGAAATCAATAAGTAACCCCGGTATAATCCTCTTTTATTAAATATCCGGTACCGGGTTGAATACTCCAACATTCAACCCGGTACAAATCAACCTTTATCATGCAACCAAAAGCTTATTTATCATTTGTTGGGTTCGTTGTTTTTATGGCGGCCACTTGGTGCCCGCTGCTACGTCCCTTTGGCATTATTAACTGGAATGCTTATGATTTAAATAAGCCTTACGGCATGGTGTTGCTTTTGGTCGCCGTTATCGGCATCGTAGCTGTTATGTTAAAGCAGCAGGGTTTAGCCCGTGTTGCCGCTTGGGCATCTCTAATTTTGGCTGTTTTATTTTACGTTGCTGCTCAGCTCAAAGTAAATACTACGTTCAGCTTTATTCCATTTAAAGGAATGGCTGGGTTGTTGACCAAGTTAATTAAGTTTAAATGGGGCTGGTACTTGCTGTTTGCCGGTGCTATTATCAGTGTAATTGGTACTTTTAAATCAGACAGCAGCGTTAAGACGGTTACCGTTCAATAGTATTTATTATAGCCTTTGCCTGTAAATTATTAGTGAGTGATTGGGAAAGAATCATTCCGCTTATATTCGGGTTTACGTATCTATCGGAAATCAGTATGGTTGTTGCGGTCCACAATCAAGCGCAATAAATGCCCTGTAAGCTTTAAATCCTGTTTTAACGTTTTCTGCGCCTTGTTTTTACAGATTTATACTTAGTTTTGATTAACGGAAACCATAAACGTGGTAATTCCGTTATAGCATCATCTTTAACCTATACATGTTTAAATTAAATTTTCGTACACAGGTACTCACCGGGTTTGCATTCTCCATCATACTGGTTTTTACGGTAGCTTTCTTCTCCTACCGCAGCATCAATCAGCTTAAAAATAATCAAACCCAAGTCGAGCATAGTCAGCAAATCATCAATACTTCGCGAAAAATTCTCCAGCTTCTGGTAGATGCCGAAACCGGTATGCGCGGTTACGCGGCATCAGGAAAAATGAAGTTTCTTGACCCATATAATGCTGCGCTTCCGCAAATCAATCAGTCGTTTACCAAGTTAGAAAACTTAGTGAGTGAGGACATGGACCAGCAGGCCAATGTTCAAAGTTTATTAGCGTCTTCAAACAGTGTGCTGGCGCTCATGAAAACCAATATTGAAACGCGAGACCAGTTTGGACTGGACTACATGGTTAAGCGCGATATGCTGATTAATGGAAAAGCATTGATGGACAATGTTCGCAATGTGTTGGACAAAATCGATTTGGTGGAGGGCAAGTCATTACGTCAGGGCAAAGAGCAAACAGCAGCAGCGGCCAGTGCTACCATTCTTACCATTACGGTAGGTTCGGTCGTGTTCCTGGTTATTATTATCGTCCTCTTTATCTACATCCAAAAAACTTTTGAACAGCAAAAGAAAATTGAAGCTGAGATAAAAAACGCCAATATTGAATTAGGGCGTGTATTGGCCGAAAACGAAAATAAAAACTGGTTATTGACCGGTGTTGGCGAACTGAACGAAAAAATGCAGGGCCAGCAGAACGAAAAGGAACTGTCGGACAATGTACTGAAAGAAGTGTGCCGTTATACGGATGCCCTGAGCGGTACTTTCTATTTATACGAAGGCGAAAAAGAGCAGCTAAATTTATACGCTTATTACGCATTCCATGATGTAAGCATGGTTAAAAAGACAATCAGCATGTCTGAAGGCTGGTTAGGGCAGGTTGCTAAAGACGAAAAAGCGGCTACTATTAAAGGAACGCTCAATAACAAGTTGCAGCTCCAAACCTCCATCATCAACCAGGAACTGGCCGAAATTCTGATTGTTCCATTCTTCTTTGATAAAAAGTTGATAGGGGTAATGGAAATTGCTTACCAGCAAGAAATAACTCCGTCGCAGCATGATTACATCCTGGCTGCTGCCGATGATATTGGTATTGCCATCAACACCGCCCAAGCGCGCACTATTATGCACGACTTGTTCGAGGAAACGCAACAGCAAGCCGAAGAATTGGAAGCACAGCAGGAAGAAATGCGCGTGACCAACGAAGAGTTGCTGAACAAAACCGAAATGCTGCAAGCCTCCGAAGAGGAGTTACGCGTGCAGCAGGAAGAACTGCGCACCATCAACGCCGAACTGGAAGAAAAAGCCAGCCTATTAGAAGAAAAAAATCAGGCCATTGAAGAAGCGCGTGCGGCCATCAACCTCAAAGTAAATGAGCTGGAAACTACAGGTAAATACAAATCTGAGTTTTTAGCTAATATGAGCCACGAGCTACGCACACCGCTGAATAGCATATTGGTGCTGGCGCGTATATTAAAAGACAATAAAACAGCCAACCTGAGCGACGACCAGATCAAATACGCCAGCGTGATATTTAATGCCGGTAACGATTTACTGACGTTGATTAACGACATTCTCGACCTGTCAAAAATTGAATCGGGCAAGCTGGAAATGCAGAACGATGATGTGCCGGTGGCCGATATTCTGAAAGATGTGGAGCAATTGTTTGCCGAGGTTGCCCGCAACAAGCAAATCAAGTTTACTACCAACTTCCGCGATTTGCCCGAAACTATCTTTACCGACAAAGTACGGGTGGAGCAGGTCATCAAAAACATGCTTTCTAACGCGTTTAAGTTTACACCTGAGCACGGGGTAATCAGCGTTAGCGCTAAACCGGGCAGCAAGCCTAATACGGTAAGCTTTGCCGTAAAAGATACCGGTATTGGCATAGCGCCCGAAAAACAGAAACTTATTTTTGAGGCATTCCAACAGGCCGATGGTTCTACCAGCCGTAAATATGGCGGTACAGGTTTGGGCTTGTCTATCAGCCGCGAGCTTGCTATTCTTTTAGGCGGCGAAATCAGCGTAAGCAGCGAGGTCAATGTGGGTAGCGAGTTTGTGCTGACTATTCCATTATCGGCTACTCAAGTCGTGGCTAAACCTACCGATGAGCCCTCTTTGCCAACCGTTGAAAGCTACAACCAGCTCAGCAGCTTTTTGCCGCCTGTACCAAGTGCGCCTGTTGCGTCGGGCCGTTCGGTGCCTTTAGTGGTTATTGTGGAAGATGACCGAAACTTTGCAGATATTTTGCACGATTATGCCCGCGACCACGGATACGATTCGGTAATGGTAAGCGAGGGTACGCATGCCGTCGAAATTGTAAAAGAAAGAATGCCGGATGCTGTTATACTAGACATCATGTTGCCTGGTAAAGACGGCTGGCAGATATTGAAGGAGCTGAAGGCTGACGAAGCCACTGCCAATATTCCGGTGCATCTAATGTCGGCAGGTGAGGCTACGGCTAACAAGGTTCGCCGTGAAGGGGCTATCAGCTTCATGAAGAAACCAATTAACACTGAAACACTCGATAAGCTTTTTACAGATTTGATGAGCCAGAGCGGTGTCAAATTTAAACAGATTTTGCTGGTTGAAGACCATGAAGCACAGAGCCAGGCCCTCAAGGAACTGATGCAAAAGCAGGGAATTACTGTAGACCAGGCATTTACCGGCGAACAGGCCTTCAACATGCTGAAAGCTACTGATTACCAATGCGTAATTTTAGATTTAAACTTACCTGATGAGTCGGGCCTGGATTTGCTGGACCGTATTAAGGCTATCGACCGTTTTGCAGCCCTGCCGGTAATTGTAAATACCGCCATGGAGCTCGACAAAACCTCTGTTAACCGACTGATGCAGTACGCCAATGCCATGGTGATGAAAACCAATAAATCGGCCGACCGGCTGATTGATGAGGTAAACCTGTTCTTGCACAAGGTAAGTACCAACCCGGCGCCTCAGGCAGCATCAGCCAGTAAAACTGTAGCTACACCTGCAAAAGGTAAAGAGATACTGAAAGGCAAAAAAGTGTTGATTGTAGACGACGACATGCGTAACATTTTTGCCTTAAGCAGTGCCTTGCAACAGTATGATTTGAATGTAGAGATTGCCAACGACGGTGACGAAGCTTTAGAAAAGCTGGAAGCTACCGAGGGTATTGATATTGTGCTGATGGATATTATGATGCCTAAAATGGATGGCTACGAAGCAACCCGGCAAATACGCAAGCAAAACAAATGGAATAAGTTACCTGTAATAGCATTAACAGCGAAAGCAATGAAAGAAGACCGCGAGAAATGTTTAGCGGCAGGGGCAAACGACTATATCACCAAACCGATTGATATGGATAGGTTGATATCGTTAATGCAGCTGTGGTTAGAGGGGTAATACATGATAGAAGATGCTAAAGAGGGGCACCTGTTGCAACCTCACGAAATTGAAGATTTAATAAACGTAATAAAAAAGATATACGGGTTTGATTTTTCAGGCTATTCAAAGGCCTCTTTAAAACGCCGGCTTACCCGTGTATTGCAATTAAAAAGGTTGTCTTTTTACGACCTGAAACATTTGCTGATTAACGACGGAGACTTTTTTCAGCATTTTTTGGAAGAAGTAACGGTTAACGTGACAGAGATGTTTCGCGACCCGTTGTTTTACAAAGCCATCAACAGTCAGGTTTTACCCTACCTGTCTACCTTTCAGCATATCAAAATATGGAGTGCCGGTTGTTCCTCGGGCGAAGAGGTATATTCGATGGCTATTTTATTAAAAGAGGCCGGGCTGATTAATAAATCTTTTGTTTATGGCACCGATATTAATACCGAGGTGCTTAAAGAAGCCAAAAAAGGTATTTACAGTCTGCGTAAAATAAAATCGTATGCCGAAAATTACCAGTACTCCGGTTTACCAGGTACGATTACCGACCATTTTACCATTTTGTATGATGCGGCAACCATCCATGCAGAACTTAAACAAAACACACTTTTTTCGGTACATAACCTGATTTCTGATAACGTATTTAATGAATTTCAGTTAATTAGCTGCCGTAATGTGTTTATATACTTCGAGTCGGCTTTGCAAGAAAAAATACTCGATTTATTTTACCGCAGCTTGTGCCCTTTAGGCTTTTTGTGTTTGGGCAGTAAGGAAGCTATCCGGTCAGACGCGTTTAAAAAGCGTTTTAAAACTATCAGTTCAAAAGAAAATATTTATCAAAAAATTGGAGCTTAACAAGGATTTGAAAAAGCGGTGGCATCAATCCAGGGTGCTGCTTTTGGGGGGCTCGGCCGGGTCTTTCAAAATACTTTTTCGTATTGTAAAAACGCTTCCTCCCGATTTTGGTAAAACGGTAATCATCGTTATTCACCGGAAAAAAAATTTTTTTAGCGAAATTGAGAAACTCTTTGGCGACCATAGTCGTATGTACCTCCGCGAAATTTGTGATAAAGATGCGATTTTAAACAATACGATTTATATAGCTCCCGCCAACTACCACACGCTTATTGAAAACGAGAAGCAGTTTAGTTTGGATGTGTCTGAATCGGTCTGGTATTCAAAGCCATCCATCGACGTGACCTTCGAGAGCGCTGCCGAGACGTTTAAAAATCATTGTACGGCGATACTATTGTCAGGGGCTAATCAGGACGGTGCCCAGGGATTGTTGAAATTGCGTAAGCAGGGGTCGCTAACGATTATACAAAACCCGGCAGATGCGGAAATGGTTGATATGCCGAAAGCTGCATTAAATATTGATGCAGCCGAACTGATACTTAACGTAGAGGAAATTTATCAGTTGTTGCAGATTTAGCCGGTACTTTTTATATTTTTACATTAAACTATGAGTCTTGTTAACATACTGATTGTTGACGACAAAGAAGAAAATATCATTGCCTTAGAAGCGCTGCTTAAACGTGATGATATTAATTTGTTGTCTACCACATCGCCAAACGATGCTTTGCGCATTGCCTGGGAAAACCCAATCAGTATTGCTCTGGTTGATGTTCAGATGCCCAACATCGATGGTTTTGAACTGGTAGAGATGTTCAAATCTAACCCACGCACCAAAGATATTTTAATCATCTTCGTTACTGCCATTTCAAAAGAGTCTAAATACGCCGTTAAGGGCTTTGGTACTGGCGCTGTTGATTATCTATATAAGCCGCTCGACCCGTATATAACCGCAGCCAAAGTTGATGCTTTTATACAACTGGCCCGTTCGCAAGACGAAATCAAAGCTAAAAACGAAGAACTGACGAGTTATGCCATTATGGTTAAAAACTCGGCAGATATCATTGCCACTATTGATTCACAATCGTTCAGGCTAAAATCTATCAACCCAGCTGTACATAAGTTGTTAGGCTATCAGCCAACCGAAGTGTTGCAAAAAAGCATCGTCGATATGGTTGTAGAGGCCGACCAACCGAAATTCAGAAACAAACTATTAGGCATTGTTAATAACAATGTAAGTTTTGCCGTAGCCGAGTTTCCGTTTGAGGCTTTTAATAAGCATTTGGTTTGGATAGAGTGCCGTATTACCTATAATAACAAGGTGCTTTATCTAAACATGAGCGATATTTCGCCTCAAAAGAGTTACGAGCAGGATTTAATCAAATCTAAGGAAGAATCGGACCGGGTGCGTAAGGCCAAAGAGGATTTTTTGGCCAGCATGAGCCACGAATTGCGTACGCCGGTGAATGGCATTATTGGCCTCACCAGTTTACTCCGTAAAACAGAGCTTGATGGACAGCAAACCAAACTCCTCGATTTGCTCGATGTTTCTTCTCAATCGCTTTTGGGGGTGATTAATGATGTGCTCGATATTTCAAAAATTGAGGCTGGAAAGTTCAATATTATACCAAAGCCAAGCGTCATCAGAGAAACTATTCATTCGGTTTTCGATTTGTTGAAATTTAAAGCCGATGAGCAGGGCATTGAGCTAATACTGAATATTGATAGCGAACTGCCTGGTGTGTTACTATTTGATTCGTTAAGACTGAACCAAATACTGTTAAATTTATTAAGCAATGCTATCAAATTTACCGAGCGTGGTTTTGTTAAATTAAACGTAAATGTTTTACAGCGCATCAACGACAATATTAAGGTAAGATTTGATGTGGCCGACAGTGGTATCGGTATTGCGGCCGACAGACTGGATAAGATATTTGACTCGTTTGAGCAGGCAGAGCCGGATACCATTTCCAAATATGGCGGAACCGGCTTAGGCCTCACCATCGTAAAAAGGCTGGTTGAGCTAAAGGGCGGCGAACTGACCGTTGCCAGCGAATTAGGTAAAGGTAGTACATTCAGTTTTACCAACTGGTACAAGATTGTTGATAAGCCAATTGAACCAGCACCTGTAAAGGTAGTGGATCCAGGTCGCTTGGAGCCATTTTATGATATAAATGTACTGATAGCAGAAGATAATCTGGTTAACCAGTTTATGCTGTCTAAAATGCTGAAAGATTGGAATGTAACTATTGATATTGTTGAAAATGGGCAAAAGGTAATTGAAAAGCTTAACGCCAATAACTACGACATTATTTTAATGGATACGCATATGCCCGAGCTTAATGGCTATCAAACCGCTAAACATATCCGTATAAATTTTGAAGAGCCTAAACGCAGCGTGCCCATCATCTCGCTGTCAGCAGCTACTTTTGACCACGAGCAGCAACAGGCTTTAGATGCAGGCATGAACGATGTGTTGTCGAAACCTTTTCAGCCGCAGCAATTGTATGATAAAATAAAGAGGCTGATTAGCGAAGTGCCCGTGTTAAAGCCAGTTTCAGACAAATAAATTGAGCTGGCCGATGCCTATAATTTTAGCTTCGTGTTCTAACAACCATTTTTTGCGCCATAGCTCACCGGCATAACCGGTAAGCGCGCCGCCCGAGCCAATTACCCGGTGGCAGGGTATCACTATCCAGAGTTTATTTTTGCCATTGGCCGCAGCAATAGCCCTGATGGCCAATGGTTGCTGCATTTGTTTGGATTGCTGCGTATAGCTGATGGTGCTGCCAAAAGGTATGTTTTGCAGATGCTGCCAAACTTCTTGCTGAAATGCAGTGCCTTCGGGTTTTAACGGTAAGTCAAAAGTCAGGCGTTTGCCGGCAAAATACTCATCCATTTGTTGCGCAGCCACTAACAAAACTTCGGTAGGCTCATCGGTATACTCCGCCGTGTTTTCTCCAGTTACAGATATAGCAGTGATGTAACCATCTTGCTCGGTAATGACGGCGGTGCCGATAGGTGTTGGATGGTAAAGCGTAGGCATAGGGCAAATAAATGGCTGCGAAAGCATGGCCTTTGTCAAAGTTAATAATTTCTATATTTGTGCTGATGAATTTGTTGCGCCAAACTGTTGCCCTGCTAAAAAAAGAAATCATACTCGAGTGGCGCTCCAAATATGCTTTCAACGGCGTGCTGCTGTATATCGTCTCTACGGTATTTGTTTGCTATATCGCCTTTAACCTCACGCCTAATTTTAAAAGCAGTTCGGGTTACTCACTGGTCTGGAACGTTTTGTTCTGGATTATTATCCTCTTTGCGGCTGTAAATGCCATCGCCAAAAGCTTTTTGCAGGAGAGTCGCAGCCGTTTACTTTATTATTATACCATTGCCAGTCCGCAAGCGGTTTTACTCTCTAAAACTATTTACAACGCTTTGCTGATGAGTTTGCTTAGTTTTTTGGCTTTGCTGATTTACATGGTGTTTTTTACCAATACCATTGGCGATACTTTATGGTATTTTTTAGTGGTGTTAACAGGGGGCATCACGTTTTCTACGGTGTTTACTATGGTTTCGGCAATTGCAGCTAAGGCGGGTAATAACGGCACATTGATGGCCGTGTTGAGCTTCCCGGTAATACTGCCGGTCATTATGCTGCTGATTAAAATCAGCAAGAGTGCAATGGATGGTTTAGACCGTAGTTTAAGTTACGGGAATTTCGGTGTGCTGGCAGCTATTAATGTAATTGTAATTGCCATTTCGCTTATCTTGTTTCCGTACTTGTGGCGCGATTAAAGGACTGCACAATTTATTTAATAAAATACGTTTAAATACTACTTTTGAACAGTACCGTCACTATTGGTAAACAAGCCGTTTAAACACCCATGCGCCGCCTGATATTCATCGCTCTGCAATTGCTTTCTCCTGTAATTTTGTTGGCGCAAACCGGTGTTATTACCGGTAAAATATTAAGGGCCGATACCAAAGAGCCTCTGGCAAAAGTAAGTGTGTTTTTAAGTAACGCTACGGTAGGTACAACCACATCCGAAGATGGTACTTATACACTTAGAGGCATACGCCCCGGCCAGTATGATTTAGTAATGACATCGGTAGGGTATGAGGAAAAAACGCAGCAGGTACTGGTGGGTAGCCAGGCATTAACCATCAACGCCGAGCTTAAGCCGCAGGTAATGCAATTAGGCGAAGTGATTGTGACCGACAACGCCAATTGGAAGGCCAACTATGCCATGTTTCTGACAGAGTTTTTGGGTACATCGGCCAATGCAAAACAATGTAAAATCACCAATCCGCACGATATTACCTTAATCTACCGCCGTTCTAAAAAAACGCTCGAGGCTTTCTCTTACGATTTCATCAACATCGAGAATAGGGCATTAGGTTACCGGGTGAAGTTTTTGCTTAGGTCATTTAAAAGCGATAAGCTGAATAATTTGATATCATGGCAGGGAAGGCTATTGTACGAAGATTTGCCCGGCAGCGAAGCTCAAAAGCGAAAGTGGGAGGAGCGCCGTCAGGATACTTACTATGGTTCAAGTTTGCACTTTTTCAGGTCGTTGGTGAGCGGTAATTATGCTAAGGAGGGTTTTATCATGAACATACTGTCCCGCCGGCCAAATCCCGAGCGCCCGCCCCAGGAGTTAATCATGAAAAAAATTGACCAGTTTCAAATGGTTAACCGCGATTCGATTAATTATTGGGTGAGGATGTACGAATTACCCAAGTATCAGGAACGCTTAGACCGCCAGATTATAACACCGGACCAGGTAGTTCATCCTACCGAGCGTAATGGATTGTATGCTATACAATTTCCGGAATGTTTATATGTAATTTATACCAAAAAACGTGAGATGATGGATTTTAAAGATATCTATCGCCCATTGGATATGCCGAACTTTGAAGTAAGTGTGGTTACCTTGTACAAGCCTTATGCGGTATTTGATAATAATGGCGCTGTCGTTTCAGCGCAAAGCACCTTATTTGAAGGTACGTGGTCAAAAAGCAAGGTAGCTGAGTTGCTGCCGGTCGATTATGTACCCTCAGCATCATACACGCCTCCTTATTTAAAGTAACCATATTTTAACCCGGTAAATACTATGCATACATAGTATTTGCGTAATTTGTTATACCTTTGCGCGTTTAAAAACTATGAGATTTATATATCAGTCCTGGTGGAAAATTTTGGGTGTTATATTGGTGTTTTATACCATGATAGCCGGTTTTTTACTGCCGGTACCCAAGCTTCCCCTCTTGCATGAAACCATACGCAATGTGTATTTTCATGTACCGATGTGGATGGCCATGCTGGTGGTTTTTGGTATTTCGGTAGTTTACAGTATCAAATACTTGGCTACAAGCCGCGAAGAATATGACCTGATAGCTGTAGAAAGTGTCAATACTGGTATATTCTTTTATGCATTAGGTTTGGTGAGTGGTATGCTGTGGGCTAAGTTTACCTGGGGCGAGTATTGGAGCAGTGACCCTAAACAAAACAGCGCGGCCATAGCCTTTTTACTGTATTGCGCCTATCTGGTATTACGTAACGCTATAGATGAAGACCAAAAACGGGCTCGTATCTCGGCCATCTACAATATTTTCGCTTTCCCTATTATGATCGTGCTGCTGTTTATCCTGCCGCGCATGACTGATTCTTTACACCCGGGCAACGGCGGTAACCCTGCTTTTGGTCGTTATGATATGGATAACAATATGCGTGCGGTACTCTACCCGGCATTTATTGGATGGATATTAATATCTGTATGGATAGCAACCTTGCGTTACCGTATCCGTTTAATTGAAAACAAGCAAAACTCAATATAAGTGATGACTAAGAAACTGATTTTTATAGCTATTTTATTAGTAACCAATTTTGTAGCCTCGGCGCAAGGGGTTGAAATGGCTGACCAGCTGCGTGGCTCGGGTAATATTTATGTTGTAGTTGCTACCATCGCCATCGTATTTGTAGGCATTGCCATTTATCTTTTTGCTATCGATAAACGTTTAAGCAAGCTCGAAAAGAATAAAGATTAAAACCTTTTTTGTTTAGCAACATTGTTTAAATGTCCCCTGATGCATTTAATCTTGTTGCAGATACTCTTACCAATTATTTACTCAATATATCAATTATGAATGATCTAATAATTTCTGATCAGGATACTCATTTTTTTAGTGATGTATGTGCCAACTTTGACCATGCTGCTCAATTTACTAAGCATGATTCAGGTTTGCTCGATCAGATTAAATCGTGTAACAGCGTGTACCGTTTCCGTTTCCCTATTCGCAAAGGCAACGGTTTTGAGGTAATTGATGCCTGGCGCGTAGAGCACTCGCATCACCAATCGCCAACCAAAGGCGGTATTCGTTACAGCGAAATGGTGAACGAAGACGAAGTAATGGCACTGGCCGCGTTAATGACCTATAAGTGTGCCATTGTAAATGTTCCGTTCGGTGGCGCTAAGGGTGGTATTAAAATAAACCCTAAAAACTATACCGTACAAGAGCTGGAAAACATTACCCGCCGTTATACGGTAGAATTAACCAAAAAGAACTTTTTAGGTCCAAGCATCGACGTTCCTGCTCCAGATTATGGGTCGGGCGAGCGCGAGATGAGCTGGATTGCCGACACTTATGCTACCATGAATCCGGGCCAGGGCGATGCATTAGGTTGCGTAACCGGTAAGCCAATCGCCTTGCACGGTATTGCCGGTCGTAGAGAGGCTACTGGCCGTGGTGTGGCTATAGCCGCACGCGAATGTGTAAGTGTAGGTGAAGATATGCAGCGCATTGGCTTAATGCCTGGCCTGGCCGGCAAAAAGGTGATTGTACAAGGTTTGGGTAACGTAGGTTACTATTCGGCCAAATATCTGTCAGAATTTGGCGCTACCATTGTAGGTTTATGTGAGTTTGAAGGTGCTATCTATAACGAAGATGGTCTGGATTACGAAGCCGTTTTCCAACATCGTAAAGCCACCGGCTCAATTTTAGGTTTCCCTGGTGCAGCACGCGAGTTTACCAACTCGGGCGAAGGTTTGGAGCAGCCTTGTGACATCCTGGTGCCGGCCGCGTTAGAAAATCAGATTACCAGCGACAATGTTCGTAACATACAGGCGAAAATTATTGTAGAAGGCGCCAACGGTCCGACTACCCCTGAGGCAGAAGCTATTTTTTACGAAAAAGGCGGACTGATTGTGCCCGACATGTATGCCAACGCCGGTGGTGTAACCGTATCATACTTCGAATGGTTAAAAAATCTTTCGCACGTATCGTTCGGTCGTATGAACCGCCGTTTTGAAGAAAACTCCAACCTGAACCTGGTAAACATGGTAGAAGGCATAACCGGTGTAGCTTTAACTCCTGAGCAAAGAGCAACCATAGTTAAGGGGGCATCGGAATTAGAATTAGTTAACTCTGGTCTGGAAGACACCATGATTCGCTCATATCATGAAATTCGCGAAACTTACAAAAACACCCCGGGTATCGATACCTTGCGTGTAGCGGCTTTTGTAGGCGCTATCAATAAAATAGCTGTATCTTACCAAAATTTAGGTATTTGGCCATAATTGTTGCCATCCATAGCATAAAATCAAACGCCGTTCTTGAAAAAGTAACGGCGTTTTGTTTTTATCAGATTTTAATAGGAAACGCTTTTCTTTGTGATGGCTAAGAATGATTCTAAATAAGATATATCCATTGTAATAAAGCGTATTCGAAATACGTTTTGTATTTTTGTAAATTGTTTTACAGCAGGTAAAATTTCATGAAAAAAAGTTCCATCTTAGGTATCATTGTTATTGCGGTTGCCATTGCGGTAATTATCAGTACTTATTCAACTTCAAGTACTTACGGTTCTTTTACTGATGCCAAAAAAAGCACGGAAGAACTACACATTGTAGGTCATCTTAACAAGGGTAAAGAATTGTATTACGAACCTACCAAAGACGCCAATTACTTCTCTTTTTATATGCTTGATAATAAGGGCGAGGAGTGTAAGGTAGTGTTTACCGGTACTAAACCCCAGGATTTTGAGCGTTCTGAGCAAATAGTGCTCACCGGGCAAATGCGCGGCAAGGAATTTCATGCTTCTAAAATTTTGATGAAGTGCCCGTCTAAATACACACAAGACAAGTTAGAAACCACTGAATTTAAATCAAAACAAGCCAGCTTATAATCGGGCAGCTTAGTTTAAATACTTTTTAATGACTAAAGTTTTTGAAGGCGAGCACCTGCTGCCAGGGCAATTAGGGCAGCTGTTTATCATCCTTTCATTCGGCTCTGCGTTGCTGTCGGCCATAAGCTATTTTTTCGCTGCCAACCAAAAAGACCAGCTCGACCAATCGTGGTATAAGTTAGGACGCCTGAGCTTTTTTATCAATTCTTTTTCGGTAGTATCCATAGGCGCCTGCCTTTTTTATATTATCTATAATCATCTTTTCGAGTATCATTACGCCTGGGCGCATTCATCGCGCACTTTGCCGGTCTACTACATCATTTCTAGTTTTTGGGAGGGGCAGGAGGGCAGCTTTTGGTTGTGGACTTTCTGGCAAGCCGTTTTAGGTAATATCGTCATCTGGAAAGGCAAAACCTGGGAAAAGCCGGTAATGGCTGTGGTAAGTTTATCGCAGGTCTTGTTAAGCTCTATGCTGATTGGTGTAGAAATACTGGGTAGTCGTATTGGCAGTTCGCCGTTCATTCTACTGCGCGAAGCCATTGAGGCGCCGATTTTTAGCCGTCCTGACTATTTGCAATATATTAAAGATGGTAACGGCTTAAACCCAACCCTGCAAAATTACTGGATGACTATACACCCGCCAACCTTGTTTTTGGGGTTTGCATCGATGATAGTTCCGTTTGCATACGCCATTGCCGGTTTATGGCAGCGGCGATACAAAGAGTGGGTAAGCGCAGCTATTCCTTACGCGTTATTTGCGGTAATGATATTAGGCACCGGTATCATCATGGGGTCGTTTTGGGCGTATGAGTCGTTAAACTTTGGCGGTTTCTGGAACTGGGACCCGGTAGAGAACGCTTCGCTCATTCCGTGGCTGGTATTAATTGCTGCTGTACACGTTCTGATTGTTTATAAAAACACCGGCCATGCTTATTTTACGGCGACGTTTTTAACGCTCATCAGCTTTGTGCTGGTATTGTATGCCTCATTCCTGACCCGTAGTGGTATTTTGGGCGAGACCTCTGTGCATGCCTTTACCGATTTGGGTATGTTCTGGCATCTGGTGATTGATATCCTGGTATTCCTGGTATTGATGGTAGGCTTGCTGGTTTGGCGCTGGAAAGAGTTACCCATCTCTCAAAAAGAAGAAGAAACCTACTCACGCGAATTTTGGATGTTTGTAGGTTCGGCGTTTTTGGCATTGTCCTGCTTGCAACTGGTAGTAGTAACCTCGGTACCCGTATGGAATGCCATGTTCAAAACCAACATTGCACCGCCGGCCAATCCTATTACGCTGTACAACATCTTTCAAGGTGGCTTTGCCGTGGTGATTGCCATTTTCCTGGGCTTTACGCAATTCTTAAAATATAAAAAGACCGATGCAACCCGCTTCTTCATTACCACTTTGGTGTACATGTTTGTCGCGACCTTGATAACTGGTGTTGTTGTTTACGTTACCGGTTTATACAAACTCCGCGTGGTATTTATGCTGGCCATGTTTGGCGCTATTTACGGCGTATTGGCCAATGCTAAAGTATTAGGCGATGCATTGAAAGGAAAGCTGAAGCTGGCCGGTTCGGCGGTGGCTCATATTGGCTTTGCTTTGCTGTTGGTTGGTGCTTTGATTGCCGCCGGTACCAGCAAAGTAGTTTCGCAAAACGATACAGGTGTCATCCGGGTAAAAGATTTTGAAAAAGCAGGTAATCCGCGCGAGAATATTATGCTTTACAAAAACGAGCCGGTTAAAATGGGCGATTACCAGGTTACCTATTTTGGCGACTCGCTGGTAGCACCTAATCATTACTTTAAGGTAGATTATAAACGGTTTGATGAATTGGGCAAGGTTAAAGAACATTTTGTGCTAATGCCAAACTCGCAAGCCAATCCTAAGTTTGGTTTGGTTTCGTCGCCAGATACCAAGCATTACCTATTGCACGATTTATACACCCACATCACAGCTGCCCCAATCAAGGAAGAGGAGAGTATGGCGGCCGGAGCTACCGAAGCCAGCCACGACCATGCTAATGAGGATAGCCATTACAACCCACCAGTGGTTTATGAGGCGAGCGTTGGCGATACCATCCGCTTCAGAGAGGGCTATATGGTTTTGAGTGGCTTAAACAAGCAGCCTAAACTGCAAAATATTCCTCTTAAAGATAACGATGTTGCGGTAGGTGCTATGCTGGACATCGTGTCGCACGGCAAAGCTTATAAAGCCGAGCCTGTGTTTATGATTAAAGACGGCAACAGCTTTGACTTTGCTCGCAAGGTAGATGATGCCGGTTTAAAACTGCGTTTGTCCAAAATTATTCCTGATAAGAATAAGTTCGAGATTATGGTTTATCAGCAACCCGAAAGCGCAAAACCTTACATTGTAATGCGCGCTATCGAGTTCCCGTACATCAATTTCTTCTGGTCCGGTACAATCATTATGGTTATTGGTTTCCTGATGTCCATCTTCCGTAGAAATAAGGAGTCAAAAGTGGTTCCGGTTAAAGCTACACCTCAGCCGGTAAAAAAGAAACCCGCTTTGGTAAAATAACATTAATAAGGAAAACCCCTTTTGGCAAAGCCGGAAGGGGTTTTGTTTTTAGCCGAAGTTTATACTTTGCATTACCCAAAGGCTTTGCTAATATTGGACTGTTTTAATAAAACAGCAACAATGAACTTCGACCGTTATCGGCAAAACATCAGCAACAATGGGTTTACGGTTGCCGATGATATTTTAATTGAGGATGAAATCAATGCAATCCTTAATTTAATCAACAAATCAGATACTCATCCCGATACTTTTAGAAAGTCTGACGATTTATTTGCCATAAGGCAATTCTTTAAAACATTGCCTAAAGTGGTCCCACTGGTTTTAACTTCTAAACTAAATGAGTTGATTGCCGGTATTTTCGGAGAAGGTTATTTTATAACCAAATCCATTTATTTTGATAAACCTGCGCGGTCTAATTGGTTTGTAGCTTATCATCAGGATTTAACCATATCGGTTAACCAAAAAGCAGCTGTTCCGGGCTATACCCACTGGACAAAAAAGCAAAACCAGTTTTCCGTTCAGCCTCCATCGGAGGTTCTCGAACAAAACTTCACCGTCAGAATCCATTTAGATGATACGGACAAAAATAACGGCGCACTGAAAGTGATAGCAGGCTCTCATCTCAAGGGCATCTGTCGCCCGGAAGATATGGAGCGCTCAAACAAAACAGAGGTGATTTGTGAAGTAAATCGCGGTGGAGTTATGATTATGCGGCCATTGTTGATGCATGCATCCGATAGGACGGTAAATGATAAACAGCGGCGGGTTATCCATATAGAATTTAGCAAAGCTGATTTACCGCAGCCCTTGCAATGGTCCGAAAAATTTACTAACTAAGTTATGCGAATTACACTCATAGGCTCAGGCAATGTAGCTACCCATTTGGGGGCAGCACTAAAAAATGCCGGGCACCAGATAGTGCAGGTATATAGCAGAAATGCGGATAGCTCGGCGCTGCTGGCTTATCACCTCAAAGGTGAAGCCATCAGTAGTTGGGCTGATATCAATCCTGATACTGATTTATTTGTCATCAGCATAAAGGACGACGCTATTGAAGAAGTTGCTTCGTCATTAGCGGCGCATCAAATGCCCATCGTGCATACTTCGGGTGCTACGTCATTGGCTACACTACAAAAATACACAACGAAAGCAGGTGTGTTTTACCCGTTGCAAACCTTCAGCAAAAGCAAGGAAGTTAATTTTAAAACGGTGCCCATGTGTATCGAGGCATCAAATGAGGATTTAGAGAACTTATTGAAGCAATTGGCGTCAACCATTAGTAACAGTGTGTATACAGTAAGCTCCGAACAGCGAAAAATTCTGCATTTGGCAGCGGTGTTTGCCTGTAATTTTCCAAATTACCTCTACCATGCCTCGCAGCAGTTATTGGCGCAGCACCAGCTTGATTTTAACTTGTTACGTCCGCTTATCCTTGAAACGGCCGACAAGGTGCAACAACACCTCCCGGCAGCGGTACAAACGGGCCCTGCCGTACGCAACGACCAAAAAACAATGACGGCGCACCTAACGTTGTTAAACGGAAATGAAGAGCAGACAACCATTTACAATTTGTTAAGTCAGGCTATCATCAAAATGGGTGAGGGGCAACCCACCGTTAAGTAAATTTATTACTTTTGCCGCGATGGATATTTTTAAAGTCAAGATAAGCTTTGAGGAACCGGACCATGCACCGGTTGAGTTGCCGATTGCCGAAGGGGAATCAGTACTGGATGTATGCCTGGAAAACGGTATAGAACTGCAGCATAACTGCGGTGGTGTTTGTGGTTGCAGTACCTGCCACGTTTACGTAACTAAAGGCATGGATAATATCCAGGAAATATCAGACAAAGAAGAAGATTTTATTGACCGTGCAGTTAACCCACGCATCAACTCGCGCCTGGGTTGCCAGTGTGTAATTATTGATGGCGACATCGAGGTGCTCATCCCGGACCAGTCGCAATTTATGGGTCACTAAGCTGTCTCTCCTCTAATCTAAAATCTTCAATAATTATTTTTAACATTAAGCTCATCATGAATAACGATAAATTTGCTTTACCTATCCATTGGAACGATTACGAAGACATCGCCATGGGCCTTTACGAAAAGTTTGGCGATAACTTCGACGAATCTAAAATTTACCGTATCCGCTTTACCGATTTGTTGGAGTGGGTATTAAGCATACCTCATTTTGCCGGTAAACGCGAGGAAGCCAACGAAGGCCACCTGGAGCAAATACAGTCGGCCTGGGTTTACGAATGGCGTGACAATCAGTAAGTAATTATAGGATTTATTGAATTATTTCCTTAAAATTGTGTGATTTGATTAAAAACTTACAAAACGTTGTTGACTAAATTTAAGGAAATCACCACCTTCATTTTTGATGTGGATGGTGTGTTGACCGACGGGTCGGTGTATGTGAATGAGGCTGGCGAGCAAACCCGTTCTTTTAACATTAAAGATGGATACGCCCTGCAACTGGCGGTTAAATGTGGTTATAATGTAGCTGCAATTTCGGGCAGCCGCTCTAAAATTGCCATTTATCGTTTAAACAGCCTGGGCATTAAGGATATATTTTTAGGTGCAGGTGTCAAGACTGATACCTTTAAAACCTACATCAACGAGCGAGGCATCAGCCCCATGAATGTAATGTACATGGGCGATGATATACCCGACTTGGAAGTAATGCGCCAGGTAGGCATGCCGGTTTGCCCGGCTGATGCTGCCGAAGAAATTAAAGAACTTTGCGAGTACATATCGCCTATTGCCGGTGGCAGAGGCTGTGCCCGCGACGTGATAGAAAAAGCCCTGAAAATACAGGGTAAATGGATGGGTGCCGAAGCTTACAGCTGGTAGCCATCGGTTTTTGGGTTGGCCGTATTTACAAGGCCGGCCACAACACTCATCAATAAAAACATGAATATTCCTAAAATTATTTTAGCATCAAAGTCGCCCCGCAGGCAGGAATTGCTCCGCCAGATGGACGTAGATTTTGAGATTGTATTGAAGGAAGTTGATGAGTCGTACCCCGAAAGCCTGACACCCGAGGAAGTGGCCGTTTATATAGCCGAAAAGAAAGCGAAAGCGTATGATGGCACTTTGGTAGGCGATGAGGCCGTATTAACAGCGGATACTATTGTTACCATTGATGGCCTGATT
>CAXYKR010000324.1:0-4715 GCA_964277815.1 uncultured Mucilaginibacter sp.
ATGGAGCGGGTACCGCGTAATTGGATGTTTACCCCGGCACCGGCATTGCCCGAGCTGCGGGTAATATCCACACCAGCCGCACGGCCTTGTATAGCCTCGAGCGGGTTATGCGTGGGCGTTTTCACAATGTCGGCCGCTTTAACAGACGATACCGAACCAGTCAGGTCGCGGCGCTTGATGGTACCGAAACCTACCACCACCACATCCTCAAGCGAGTTTTGCTGCAGAGCCAACCTTACGGTAACATCCTGCTCGTTGACATTAAAGGTTAATGTTTGCGGCGCGTACCCTACGTATTTTACCTCGAGGGTAACTGCACCGGCAGGCACATTTAGGGTAAATTTACCGTTAACGTCGGTAATGCTGCCCGTGGTTGTGCCTTTAACTGTAACTGCGGCACCAATGAGCGGGTCGCTGTTACTGGCGTCAAGCACACGGCCCTTAAGCGCACGCGTTTGCGCATGCACTACCACCGTGGCGAAGCATAATAAACACCATAAATAAAATTTTCTCATCATACAGAGCTTTTAAAAGTTTAAATAGATTTTGAATTACCGCCTGCCCGAAACCAACGCGCATAAACCAAACATGCCTGCCGGTGAGCGACAACGCCAACTAAAAATCAAAGCTTAACTTAGGTTAATTTAAAAGGCTAAAACCGTTTATTGTTGTGGTTTCAAAAGTAGGTTTTAGTGTATTTTGAGATTCTGAAAAATTTGCAAATTGATGTATAATATTATCATTCTAAGATAATTTCTTATCATTTTATAATCTTTAATTAAAAACAGATGCAAAAATCTCCTAAAAGGTGTAGAAGTCAAACACTTAGCAATATGTAAGATGTCGGTTAAGAACTAATTTTGATTAGAAAATTGTGAGCGTTTGATTAGAAGCTGTAGGCACAAGAGAGCAACGTCCTGCGTGCAGAACTACCAGGTATGGGCAATGTACTTTGCATAGACACACCTCAACATGAGTTGTTTTGCGCGACTATTTCGTAGCGTAGCCGGCCACAATTTGGTAGTAGGTTTCCATCTCCCCTTCCAGGTCGGCAAGGGAGCTTAGCGCCAGTTGGGTGTTGGTATAGGGCAGCCGCTCTACCAGGCACTGCTCCCAGATTTGGCTAAAGTTAGTAATACTGCTGATGACCTGGATAACGTAAGCCACTGAGGTCTGCGGCTGCTCAAATTCAATTTTATCGAGTACGTGCAGGTGCTGCATCAGGTCGTAAATTAAAAAAGGCAGACGCTTTTCGGCAATTACCCTGATATGCGTTTCGGCGCTATTTACCCGAGCGCTGTAAGAGGGCTCGATGTTAATCTTTTGTGCGTCGATATAATAAAGCACTATATTTTTAAGGGCGTCTTGTATTTGCTGTAATCGTGCGGTCATGGGTTAAAGGCTTGCTGGTAAAGGTTATCAACCACCGCTTTCACATGCGGCGGGCAGTCGGCCGTGTATTGCAGCTCGGGCTTACAGGCAACCTTAGGTTTGATTACCGGAACGCCGGGATGCACCACGGTGAAATACTTTTTTAAATCCACTTTTTGCTTGCGACTAATGGCGCTTACACACTGCCCGAAAACATACAGGCGAAGGTAGAATGTATGGGTCATGGCTAAAAAATTTAAGTATCGGCATGTTCAATCCAGAGCAATTTTGAAGCCTGTATGCCAAAGTTTATTCACAACTTACTGACATCGGCCTGATACTTTTCCACAAGGGTGTTTATAAGTTAACACAATGAATGATATAAATTATTATATTAAATTAATAATCAGGTATATATAATAATTCATATCATTCGTTACTCAAACATAAAAACACTATTGTTAACTCACTTAATTCAAACCTAAAAGTAGTATCAGCGGTTAATTTATATATCAAACTTTTGGATTATGAGGTCGATTTGGAATGGCTCAATAGGTTTCGGACTGGTCAATATTCCCGTCAAACTGTACTCGGCGGTGCAAAGTAGTTCGCTCGATTTGGATATGCTCGACAGCCGCGACCACTCGCGCATCCGCTTTTTACGTGTGAACGAGCATACCCACAAAGAGGTACCTTACGAAAAGATTGTACGCGCCTATAAGCTCGACGATGAATACATTGTGCTGGAAGAACAGGATTTTGAGGATGCCAGTCCTGAGAAAAGTAAGCTCATCGAAATTGAAAGCTTTGTAGAGGTTGACGAGATTAACCCAATGTATTACGAAACCTCATACTACGCCGAACCAGATGCCAAAAATGCCAAGGCCTATGCCCTGCTGCTGGAAGCCCTGCACAAAACAGGTAAAGCCGGACTCGGCCGCTTTGTGTTACGCAATACAGAAAGTTTGTGTATCATTCATCCGGTAGAGCATGCGCTGGTGATTACCCGCATCAGGTTTTCGCAAGAGCTGCGGTCGGAAGAAGGTTTGAAGCTGCCGACAGAAACCCATGTGAGCAAAAAAGAACTGGATATGGGCTTAGCGCTGATTAAGCAGTATACCGAGGATTTTGACGTATCGAAGTTTAAAGATGAATACGCTGGCGAACTGATGAAGATTATTAAAATGAAGGCTAAAGGCAAACGCCCAACTATCAAAAAGATGAAGGTGGCTAAAACGCCAAGTACCGATTTATACGAGCAACTGATGCAAAGCCTGCAAACTAAAAAAGGAGCGTAAACCATGGCACTGCAAGAGTACAAGCAAAAGCGCAACTTTAATAAGACGAATGAGCCTGAGGCTAAAGCCATCAAGCATCAATCCAAAGAATTGAGTTTTGTAGTGCAACGCCACCATGCCTCGCGCCTGCATTACGACTTTAGGCTGGAGCTTGACGGTGTACTGAAAAGCTGGGCTGTACCCAAAGGCCCGTCCATGAACCCCGGCGATAAGCGCCTGGCTATGATGGTAGAAGACCATCCTTATGATTATCAGTATTTTGAAGGCATCATCCCCAACGGTGGCTACGGCGCGGGCGTAGTCATCACCTGGGACCACGGCACCTACACCTCACTGGCCGACAACCGCAAAGATGATGTAAAAAACTTGCGCGCGGGATTGAAAGCCGGCAACTTGAAATTCCGGCTACATGGCGAGATTTTGCAGGGCGAATTTGCTTTAGTCAAACTCAAAAACGGCAAAGAAGACAACGCCTGGCTGCTTATCAAACATAAAGATGAATTTGCGGTAACCACCAAATTTGATAGTGAGGCTTTAGTGCCGGATAATATCAAATCGCTTAAAAACAATAAGGACGGTAAACTCAAAAAACTGCCCAAACACGAGATTGAAAAGCCGGAAGCTAAATCTCCGACCAAAGTCACCCCTAAAAAGAAAACAGACAACAACAAAAAGGATACCATTTACCCCTACAAGCCTATGCTGGCTAAACTGGAAGAAAAGCTGTTCGACTATAAGCATTGGCTGTACGAACCCAAGATAGACGGCTACCGGGCTTTGGGATACACCGGCACTAAAACGGCTCTGGTATCGCGCAATGGTATTGATTTTAATGAGAAATACGAAAAGGTATTTACCGACCTGAAAGCCATTAACAATGAAGCGGTGCTGGATGGCGAAATTGTGCTGGAAGACAGTCGCGGCAAAAGCGCGTTTCAGGATCTGCAGAACTACAGCAGCCATAAAAACCAGCGCATTTTAAAGTATTATGTATTTGACTTATTACTGCTTCAGGGCCACGACCTGCGCGAGCTGCCGCTGGTAAAACGTAAAGAATTGCTGAAAGCGCTGGTAGCCCACCTGCCTGCCAACACGTCGATTGTTTACCTGGACCACACCATAGGCAAGGGTGCGGATATGCTGGTTAAATCGCAAAAGCAGGGCTGGGAAGGCGGGATTGGTAAAGACAGCCAGAGTTTGTATGAGAGTGGGCGTCGGTCTGACCGCTGGCTGAAGTTTAAGCACCAGGCCTCGCAAGAAGCTATTATTTGCGGCTATACGCAGCCTAAAGGTGCCCGCAAGCATATCGGTTCGCTGGTGCTTGGCATCAACCAGGGCGAGCAAATTAAATACGTAGGCAACTGCGGCACCGGCTTTACGGCCGAAACGCTAAAAGATCTGCACGAAAAACTGCAACCGCTCGAAACCGACCAAAAGCCTTTTACCGACAAAGTAAGCTACCACGGCAAGGTAACCTGGGTAAAGCCCGAACTGGTTTGCGAGGTTTATTATGCCGAGTGGACGGCCGATGGCAGCATGCGCCACCCGGTGTACAAAGGTTTGCGGGCCGACAAAGCGCCCGAACAGGTGGTGCCCGAGCTGCCCGGCAAACAGCTGGCCGACGAGCAAATTATCAAACTCGGCAGGCACCAGATAAAACTCACTAACCAAAACAAATTATACTGGAAACAGGAAGGCATCACCAAAGGCGAACTGCTGGCCTACTACCGCGAGGTAGCCGGCCTGATGCTGCCCTACTTAAAAAACAAAGCTATCTCGATGCGCCGCCAGCCAAACGGTATCGAAGACCAGGGCTTTTTTCAGAAAGATGTTGACCCGACGCACCTGCCCGATTGGGTTAAAACGCACGCGCTATACTCCGAAAGCAACGATAAAGACATCAATTACATCATCGGCAACAACGAGGCTACCCTGCTATACATGGTGAATTTAGGCTGCATTGAAATAAACCCCTGGCTGAGCAATTACACCACGCCCGACAAGCCCGATTATTTGGTGATGGATATTGACCCGCACGATGTACCG
>CAXYKR010000325.1:0-21106 GCA_964277815.1 uncultured Mucilaginibacter sp.
TGATACAAACCGGTGAGCAACGATGCCCGCGATGGGCAACAGCGGGAGGCATTGTAAAACTGCGTCATCACCAGCCCTGTTTTGGCCATGCCGTCCAGGTTAGGTGTTTGGGTGATGGAGCCGAAACAGCCAATATCAGAGTAACCCATATCATCGGCCAAAATGATGATAATGTTAGGCTTTTTTGCGGACTTAACAGCTGTTTTTTGAGCCCATATGGTTTGTGTACCCCAAAACAAAAAAGTGCTGAGGCAAATAAATTCCTTAAGTTTCATACTTAACCGATTAGTGAATTGGCTTAGCGGTAAATATAAATACTTACACCAATCATTTGTAAAGTCAACCAGTTAAGTACAGGATAGTTAACCGGTTAAGGTGCGATTAACTATCCTGCTCAAATTATGATTGCTGGTAAGACGGATGCCTTACAATTTGTGCGGCTATACCCAGCACTTCGTTACCCGAAAAAGCGGCCACGCCATCAAAGTCAAAATCGCGTTCGCTGCGTACAGTAATAGTACCCAGTAAGCCGTCTTCAGGTATGTCAATAGAACGGGCTTGCCCGTGGTCAATCCAGTCTAAAGCCGGGTCAACGGCATAAACTTTAAATACACTATTGTCAGCCTGCGGCTGTATGCGTAACTGCCGCTGGCTTTGCCCCACGGCTACTTCAAAAGTTTCCATATCTGTATGTTTTGAATATTTACAGACACGCCGGCTTTTAAAAAGTTTGCTATCGCATAGCTGGCATGCCCATAGCTGCCCACTCCTCTTGCGACGGGCCATACAAACCCGGTACCGGCAAACCTACCATGCGCATAATGATAGTCATCTGGCTGCGGTGATGTGCCTCATGCGAAATCAAGACAGACAAAACGGTGCCTTTACTCCAATTTTCGCCATACATAGGCACTTCTTCGGTCAGATTTTCGTTAGTCCAGCGTTGCTGTACAGCTTCGGTTAAACGTTGGCTATATAGCTTGTAGACAGCAGTTAGTTCTGCAATGGTTGCCGGGGCTGCTTGATGCTCTAAAGGATTTTCGTCAAATAAACCGGCCTTGGTTCCCATCTCGGTAATGGTTTCGATGATGTGCCAGGCCAGGCGTTCCAGGCTGCGGATGCTTGGATTAATTTTTACGGCCTTGGTTTCTTCGGTAATACCAGAAAATGTTTTTACGGTATTAGCCGACTCGTGCTGCCAGTCGGTCACAAAGTCTTGAATGTCGCGATACATGGGTTAGTGATTTAGTTGCTGCAAATTGACTGAATTATTTGCAAAACGTTATAAACCTGACAAAGTAAAATTTGACAGTCACAAACGCCCTTCAGAAATATATTTAATTAATCATTAAGTAATATTGATTGAAAACCGGTTACTTTGTACCCTTCTATGGCGTTATTCATCACCTCACTCAATTCGGGCAGCAATGGCAACTGTTACTACGTTGGTAACCAGCGTGAGGCTGTACTGGTTGACGTGGGTTTATCGTGCCGCGAAACCGAAAAACGCATGCTACGATTGGCCCTTTCTATGCAAAAGGTTAAAGCCATTTTTATATCGCACGAACATTCGGACCATATTAAAGGCTTACCACTAATTGCCAAAAAGTACCAGTTACCGGTTTACATTACGCCCGGCACACTTAAAAACGGACGTTTATTGTTAGAAAACCACCTGGTTAAACCGTTGCGGGGTTATGAGCCAGTACAAATTGGCGAACTTGCTATCACGGCTTTCCCCAAGTTTCATGATGCTGCCGAGCCGCATAGCTTCATTATTAGTTGCCAAAATATAAAAGTGGGCGTGTTTACTGATATTGGCTGCCCATGCGAAAATTTGGTCAGCCATTTTAAGCAATGCCATGCGGCTTTTTTAGAAGCTAATTATGATGAGAAAATGCTGTCACAAGGCAACTACCCGTACCATCTGAAACGCCGCATCAGCGGAGGCTACGGGCACCTCTCTAACCGGCAGGCCCTCGAGCTTTTTATAACGCACAAACCGGATTATATGAGCCATTTGCTGCTGGCGCATTTATCAAAAGATAACAACTGCCCCGAACTGGCCCGTAACATGTTTACGCCACATGCGGGTTCAACCCAGGTTATTGTTGCTTCGCGTTATGAAGAAACACCGGTGTATGCCATCAAACATAACGGTGTTACTGAAGTAATTGTACGCAACCATAGGCCCCAGATGCAGGTGATTCAGCAATCACTGTTCTGATACAAATCGCTTCAACTTTTATTTATTCCTCTGGCTTGAAAGTGTAGCCCTTAGAGAAATTTACATTATTTTAACTTTTATTTCAAAATAGTTAAGATTTTTATATGTTTGTTATCACCTACCAGATAACATGCCAAAGAGAATAATGATAGCCGACGACGATCCGGGGATTGTTGACGCGGTAGAGATGATTTTAGATTTTCATGGGTACGAAGTTTCTTCGACCTATAATGCCACTGATTTACTGGTGATGCAGCCAGACCAATATCCCGACGTTTTGCTTTTAGACATCTGGATGCCCGCCTGCGACGGTCGCGATATTTGCAGACAACTTAAACTGCAAGATGCCACCCGCCAGATACCTATCTTAATGATTTCTGCCAGTAAAGATATCAGCGCTTCTGCCTTCGAAGCCGGTGCCGACGATTTTTTGGCCAAGCCGTTTGACATGCAGGAGCTTGTCAACAAGATTGAAATGCTCGCCTGTAAACTGGCCGAAGCATAATTGCTGAGTTTACACAGCAACTTTACTTCCTGTCAATTTAGATTCACGAGGACTCCGCCAAATCTTAGCGGTTGCTTGTTAAAATAGAATACTAAATTTCCTGTTTAATCTTAAAAGGTTTACCTAAACGGGCAAAGCCAAGGCAACACTCTATTTGTTTTGTAGAGTATTTTATTATATTTGTTTTAGCCGGTATAATACAGCGTTCGTTTTTTTAAACTCAGCTGTCAAAATGCGATTTATACTCAGCATATCTGGCTCCCTTAGCTATTAATTAATTTATGCTCAAAAAAATTTTGGTATTGGATGACAACATGGACATACTCGAAGTGGTTCATGAGGTGCTTACCTATGAGCATTTTGAAGTAAATAGCACCTCCGATAGCAAAAATATTGTTACAGTAGCCGAAGATTACCGACCTGATCTTATC
This sequence comes from uncultured Mucilaginibacter sp., assembly GCA_964277815.1. Taxonomy (GTDB): domain Bacteria; phylum Bacteroidota; class Bacteroidia; order Sphingobacteriales; family Sphingobacteriaceae; genus Mucilaginibacter. The sequence goes on from CAXYKR010000325.1 coordinate 3,164, forward strand.
ATTCTCGACTACAAACTAATGGACGACAACGGGGGTGAAATTTGCCGCAGAATTAAATCGCATCAGCAATTACATAAGATTCCGGTTATCATTTTTTCTGCGTACACCAACAAAACGGACTTTTTTAGCTTTGGTTGTGATGCCGTGATTGCCAAGCCATTTGATTTGACTGAACTGATTGATACGGTGAACAGCTGCCTGCAATTAAAGCCTTTAGACAGTTAAGCCGATACAACCCTGAGGTTACACCGGCTACTATATTTTTTCTTTAAGCTCTGTTCTTCTTTAAAAGCGATATCCCAGATTCACGTATACAAAATGCCCCTCGGTAGACCGCCCGTAAGTAGCCTGAATCAGGAATAAATCTGCGGGTAATATAAAGATACCTCCGCCGTAACCATCGTGCCATTTAGAGGATGACTCGCCCGGTGTCCAAACCCGGCCCACATCATTAAAGCCGATAATACCGAAGGTACCCGGAAACACGTAGGCATTAAAATCAAACAATTTTAACCTGGCTTCGATGTTATTATATAACATGCTTTTACCGGTAAAACGCCAGGTACGGTAACCGCGCAGGTTATCGGTACCACCCAATTTTAACTGCTGAAAATAATCTGCTTTACCAAAAGTTGTTCCTCCGCCAAAACGGGCTGCCAGTACAAAAACAGAATCCCGGTCGGGATTTAAATAAAAACTAAATTCGCTTTGCAACTGGCCATAACGGCGGTTTTGCCCGTTAATTTGCTGCAAACCTGAAAGCGTAGTATTCCAGTATATACCTTTGGTGGTTACTACCTGGTTGTCTCGGGTATCTACCTCGGCACCTGTAACTAAACCGGCATATACCTTACTGTCAAATACCTTTTCATCGGGGTTTTGCGCATCATAAATGGCCAGGTAGCGGTTTGAGTTTTCGGAGCCGTTAGCGTAATAAAACTGCCCGGTAATACCACCGCTCACTTTAACCTTACCATAGGTATGTGCTAAACGGGCATCGCCATAAACAAAATCATACCGGTTACGGAAAAACTGTATACGGCTCATGTCTTTATCATCGTCGTCATCATTTTTGAAGAAGGTATTGTTACCTACGCCAAAAAAGTTACTGATGTTATGCGGACCACGTGAGGTTACTTTAATTAATAAATCGTTGTTGCCAATGAGCCCCTTAAAATCAGCATTGTAATTAAACCTGAATGATTGCCGCCCGAATGCATAACTGCCTAAAATTTCCTGACGCCACTCATAAGGGCTTTTGCGGAACCCTTGTTTTGTATAAGCGTAGCCCAACGTTAAGATTACACCGTAATCGTTATTGTAACGCGCTGATATGATTGGTGCGGGCTGGTCATACTGAAAGTTTTTACGATCGTAAGCCGTTATTGTACTATCTGTTCCGGTCTTGATTTTGGCCTGGCTGCGTTTTGGAAACACATTAGCTTCATCTTTACGGTCATAAATGTAAAGATTGTGTTTATCATTTACTTCAGGGCTTATGGTGTAAGTATCCACTCCTGGCGCGCCAATCATCCGTATTTTAATAGGCGATTTACCTGCACCGGTTACCTCATACCTGTCGCCGCCGCCAAAACCGTAAACCCGTAAATCGTGCGTAACTTTGGGGTCAAACACCCGCTGGTAAACCTCGCGCCCCAAACTATTATCTTTTTTGATGTTGCGTACCGTTAGGCTAACCTTACCGCTATCCAGCAATTTAACATCAATCTGCTCATTTTTTTCGCTGGCGGGCACATCAACCTGGCCGGATATAAAACGGTAATACTCCATACCCTGCTTAGTCATGTTATTGCGCCGGGCAATGGTGGTGGCAATAATTTTTTGTCCGGATAGTGCAAATATCTGCCGGGGCATTTTATGCACCGCGCGTGATATTACCTCATCAGTTAAATGCGTTTGTACGTATTGTATTTGTTCTTTCCAATCGTCTTCGTTTAATTCATTTAAAAAATAACGGTCAAAATACCGGCCGTTAAAGTTCCATTCACCTATGCTCCTGATTTCGTCTTTAAAAGGCTGAAACTTAGCCTTTAAAAACTGGTGGGCCACTATCCAAGGCAATACGCCCGAGGTTTTATAAAACACCTGGTCGCGGTCGCGGGGTATAGGAGTGTAAATGGTTTCTTTCTTGGTTTTGTCTTTGTCCCAACGCCATTGGTCATCGTGGCGGTCCCAATCGCCGATAATCATATCCAGCAAACGTGCGCGCAACGCCATTTTGCTGTCTACCCTAACGTCGTTGTCTTCGCGCTGCTTCTTTTGAACTTTCTTGGTGTTATCTGTTTTTTCAGATTCCAGCGGTTCGCGTTCCTCAAAAAGGTAAACGCTGTTTTTGTAATCGTTTCTAAACTGTCCAAGCGCCGGGTCGTCGCCTACGTAAACTATTTCAGGGTTTGAATGCGGAATATCCAGCGCATCGGCCATGGTAGGTACCGTTAACGAGGCAAACGGATTTGCCGTACTGGTTTGGTCCTGGATGATGGCTTTGGCTAAACCCTTACGCAAGTTGGCAGGCAAAACACGCTCCGGGTATTTTTGTACAGAACGCAACACCCACTCCTGCCCGGTTTTATCTACCAGCCGCAGAGACTTGGTTTGCATACCTCCACCTTTTTGCTCTACTTTGAGCCCGCCTTTTTCTTGCGCTAATTGGATGATACGTACTTTAACTGGCGTAGCCCACTCCTTGCGGTAATTAGCGCCCAGCATTAAACGATGAAAACCGCTGACATGGTTATAATCCGGTTCAATAGCCACGGTAATACTATCAGCCGTTTTTTTGGCCTGACTGTACGTCGCCAGCGGCAGCAAACCCATTACGGCCACTATATTTATAAAAGCAACACAATGTTTTTTTAAGAGCATCGAGATATAATTGGCTGGTTGTTTAGTGTAAAAATTGGAACCGCCCTTGAATGTAAGCTATAACACAAATCTCCTGTTTTTGTGCGAATCGCAGAGCACTTCCGGTATAATTTTATCAACAGCATTAAGCGTAGTTTACGAGATTTTACTCTTCGTAGTTTTATTTCGTTTAAACAATAAATTAATTGGGCTACTAAATAGTTAATTTAACTGTTTTAAATAACAGCTCGAACTTTTGCTATACTCATTAAAATGGTAGTGTCACATCCTATAAAGTTCTGATAATTAAGAGTTACATGAGCGTTTCCACCTTGCAAATTAGCCATTATAAAATTTCATAACACATTCTCGCTCTGTTTAGGGTTTAGCTCTTGAATAATAATTAAAGAGTTATCATGATTGTTAATTACACGCAGCAAGGGTGGGAAATTATAACACAACGTGCTCATGGCGTGCTAGCGGCACAACTGGCAGCACACTGGGCGGTTAAAGAACGTCCGCAGCGCTGGACAGAAACCTTGCTGGCTATTGCCGAGCATGACGATGCCCGTACCGAACTGGAATCAAACCATCTGCTAACCCCGCAGGGTGGTCCGCTCAACTTTGACATGCAGCTATTCGACCCAGAACATTGCCGATGCCTGGGTAATTTTTCGCTATCTAAAAGCCGTTACATTGCTTTACTTACCTCCATGCACATGGATTTTTTGTATAAGAAAGAAATAGGCAGCAACCCGTTAGTTAAATCTTTTTTGCAAGAACAGGCCAAACTACAAAAACAATGGCGCGAAGATTTAAATATCAGCCAAACCGAAGCCAATCGTATTTATCATCTGCTGGAGTGGTGCGATGCCTGCTCGTTACTGCTTTGCCGCAACGAGGTGCAGCCCGAGCAGCGGGATATTGAAGTGAGCCAGGGCCCGGCTAAACGAAAATATAAGATGCAACAATTAGCTGAGGGCCAGCTAACCATTAAGCCCTGGCCTTTTGACAATGATAGCTTTGAGGTAAGGGTTGAAAAACGTTTGTTGCAGCAACTACAGTTTAACAGCAACGACGAATTTAAAACTTGCTTTTTAGCAGCCCCAGTAACCGAAATGGTTTGGCAACTGGTAAAACCTTAAACTATATACCTAATACCTGCTTCAACTTTACATACCCGGTTTTACTTACCGGTATGCGGGCGCCCGATTTAAGGATAGCCAGGTGGGTATCTTTTTCGTAAGGGTCGATACGGGTAATTTCTGATATGCGAATCATGTATGAGCGATGCACCCGCACAAACTGCCGGGCATCCAGCGTTTGCTCAAAAAAGCCCATAGTTTTATTTTTCAAAAACGAACCCTCGGCAGTGTGTATGCTCACATAATCATCGTCGGCCGCGAGATATTCCACATCGTGCACCGGGATAATTTTAACTTTGGTACCTGTTTTTACCACAATACGCTCGTGCTGCGCCGGCGATTGTGAAGCGCTGTCTAACAAAGCTTCGGTAGCTTTGGCAGCGGGGGCCGTACCACTTTGTGACAGGTATTTCTCTACCGCCTTATTAAAACGGTCGCGGCTGAAAGGTTTTAACAAATAATCTACCGCATGGGCTTCAAAAGCTTTGATGGCATATTCGTCAAAAGCGGTGGTAAAGATTACCTGGGGCGGCTGCTCTACCAGTTCCAGCATTTCAAAGCCGTTTATCTTAGGCATTTGCACGTCCAAAAAAATCAGGTCGGGCTGGTGCTGCATAATCGCTTTGATACCTTCAAAACCATCTCCACACTCCTGCATGACCTGCAACTGACTGTAAAAGGGCTGTAAATATTCCAGCACCACCATGCGGGCCAATGGCTCATCATCAATAATCAGTACGCGCTTCATGCCTGGGGTATCTTTATCATGATGGTAAATATATCATCATTTTGGAAAGTTTCCACCAAGTCGTTACGGGCAAACAGCAAATAAAGGCGGCGTTCCATACCCCGGATTCCGAAACCAGTACCATGTCGAGGGCGGGCCGTTTGCGGGTCGTAAGGGTTTTGTACCATGACAGACAAGTAGTTGTCTTCCATCTCGGCGCGGATACTGATGGTTACCTCGCCGGTAGTATCGTACAAACCAAACTTAATGGCATTTTCAACAATGGGCTGCAACAACAATGGCGGCAGCATACTTTTGTTGCAACGGTCGTCGCAGCTGATTTCGGTTTGCAGACGATGCCCGAAACGTACCTTTTCAATATCCAGGTACAGATTCAGGTGCTGCAATTCCTCGCTTAACGTTACCTGCTGCTGGTCATCCTTTTTTAGCGTACCGCGTAAAAAGTCAGAGAGCTGGTGTATCATCCGGCGGGCCTCGTCGGGTTTAAAGCCAATCAGCGCATTGATGGAGTTTAGGCTGTTAAATAAAAAGTGAGGTTGCAGTTGCTGACGGAGATTGTAAAGCTCGGCATCACGGGCCAGCTTTTCGGCTTCGGTTTTGCGCTTTTCGTTTTCTTTCTGGTCTTGCTGTACATACCAAATCAGACTAATCATGGCCATCCAGCCAATGGCCAAAAAGCTGGTGACGAATCGTAAAACGAGCGATTGCCGTAAAAATACACGGAAAGTATCGCCAACGTTTAAGTAAGGTAAAACCCACCAAACTGCTGCCGTACAAGCTGCCGCCAATACCAAACACCATATCAGCAAATTGATATAGCTGCCTTTACCGGGCTGGTAATAACGCAGGTTGTTGTCAATAAGCCAGCAGGCGGCGCCAAGCGGCACAATGCTCACGGCACTATCAACAGCGGCCACATACCAATCGAAGCCGAAATCGTGTATTAAATATAAATGAGCGGCCATCCAGGTAACCCCGCCTATAACCAAAGCGAGGTTAAACCTTCTAAATACCGTTAATGAAGCAGCCATTTAATAGAATTGTAAATTGAGGTTGAGTTGAAATTTGCTTTTTGACTATCCTACCGGAGCAGCAAAAAAGGCAATGATTAACTTTAAAATAGTGTAAATGCTGACGATGATGAGATACCAGTTCATGATTGCTGTACTTTAAAGGTTAAAAACTACGTACATCTACTCCTCCAAAAATGGATGTACCTTTCAATACCAATATTTTATCAGGGCTTTGAGCACCTGCGTTGCTGAAGCGTTTATCGTCAATGCCGGCAAATATGGCGGCAATATCCGAGCGTACCTGCCAGTGCGGAGGTACCAGTAATTTTACGCCGCCAAACACCTGGGTAATATCAATCATCACAATACCGTTGATGTCGGCACGGGTAAAATCAAGCTCGGCACCACCGAATATGTTTACGATTTCGCCGCCCTTAAAATCTTTGGAAAGGATGGTTTTCTTGATACCGCCAAATACAGAAACGGCATCTAGGTAATTATCACCAAGCGGGTCATTAGCAAACGTTTCCTGGTTAGGTTCAGTGCCTTCGGGCTTTACTACATAGTCGGCCTCGGGAGCAAAATCAAATTTTATATCTTCCTTTTTTTGTGCCCATTTTTTCATGTTGGCCGGCGTTTGATTGCGCTTGATGATTAACCATATACCCAAACCCATAATGGCTAATGGCCAGAAGTAAGCCCTTAAATTTAGCTCAGGTATCAATTTGCCGAGCAAAAACACACTGCCAATAACGACCATGACCAACCACGATGGGTTTTTAAAATCGTGTTTGAATCCGCTGAACAAACCTATCACTATTAATAACATCGGCCAGCTAAATACCCAGTCGGGAAAGAAGAAAAACGTAAATTGGCGTATAAGCAACAAGGTGCCTAAAACCAGTAAAATCAATCCGATAAAAACTTTGCCGTTATTTTTCGGACGATTGGCATATGATGATTCGATACTCATGGTTATGTGTTTTGATGATGTAAAAGTATAGTATACGTTAACGCTTACCTATAGTGATTAGGTTACCGGAGCAACATCCTCGGTAAAACGTATTATTTTATCGGTGAAATTTTTTGCCGATTGATTTCTTTCAAGTGGAAAAGCTCGCCAACGTAAAACGGCATAAACAAAAACGGCCCGGTTGATGACCGGGCCGCTGCTATTTTGAAAGAAAAAGTTACACCTCAGGTTCCTGCTGGCTCAGGCAATGAAAACTGCCCAATCCCCAGATAATATCAGTCGAGTCAATACCTACCACCTTACGATCGGTAAAGCATTGCTGTAATATATTTAACGCTTTATCATCACTGGCGCAACGGTAAGTGGGAACCACGACCGCTGCGTTACTGATGTAAAAATTAGCATACGAGGCTGGCAACAATTGGTCTTCGTGAATTACCGGTGTAGGCATAGGTAACTCTACAATATTCAACTGTTTGCCGTTAAGCATACGCATGCTCTTTAAAGCCTGCAGGTTCTCTTGTAAAATATGATAGTTCTCGTCGTTTTTATTTTCTTCAACAACGGTAACTACGGTGTCTTCGTTCACAAAGCGGGTAATATCGTCGATATGCCCGTCGGTATCATCGCCTATGATGCCATCGCCCAGCCATAGCACCTGCTCTACGCCATAATAGTTTTGCAGGTGTTCTTCAATTTGCTGCTGGTTAAGGTGCGGGTTACGGTTTTCGTTAAGCAAACAAGCCTTGGTGGTTAATACTGTACCCTTGCCGTTAAAATCAACCGAGCCACCTTCCATCACAATTCCCGGGTAATAAACCGGCAAATCAAAATGCTCGGCAATACGGGTCGGAATCACGTCGTCTAAATCAAACGGCGGATATTTGCCGCCCCAGGCGTTGTAACCCCAGTCCACCACTACCTTTTGCTTAGTGTCAGGGTTTATTAAAAACGCCGGACCATGGTCGCGGCACCAGGCATCATTAGTGGGGAACTCAAAAAACTGGATGCGGTTTAAATCAACCCCTACCTGCTGGAAATGTTGTTTGGCAAAGTCGGCCATTTGTTGGTTGGTTACGTTGATACGTACCAGTTCGCCGGCTGCAACTTCTTTAATAAACTCGCAGTACTTAGCATAAATAGCATCAATTTTACCGGGCCACGAAGCTTCTTTATGCGGCCAGCTTAACCAGGTAGCCGTATGCTTAGCCCATTCGGCCGGGAAGGTAAAACCTTTTCCGGCGGGGGCATTTTCTAACTTATTCATCGTCCAAAAGTCGTTTAGTAATGGGCTGATAAGTTTCTACACGTCTATCGCGTAAGAAAGGCCAGTGGGTGCGGTAATAATCAGTTTTCGACAAATCCAAATCCACCACGGTAACCTGCTCTTCCTGGTGGTCGCCCTGAAAAATAACTTTACCAAATGGATTAGACACGAATGAGCCGCCCCAGAATTTCAGGCCTACTTCTTCGCCTACACGGTTAACGCTAACTACGTGCACGCCGTTAGCCACGGCATGTGAGCGTTGTATGGTTTGCCATGCGTTGTATTGCTCGGTATTGGTATCCACATCCTGCGTAGATGCCCAGCCAATAGCGGTTGGATAAAATAATATTTCGGCCCCCATCAAAGCGGTAATACGGGCAGCTTCCGGGTACCATTGGTCCCAGCAAATCAACACACCAATTTTTGCAAATTTGGTATTGAATACTTTGTAACCTAAATCGCCGGGGGTAAAGTAAAACTTCTCGTAAAAGCCCGGGTCATCGGGGATGTGCATTTTACGGTATTTGCCCAGGTAAGCACCGTCGGCATCCAATACCGCGGTGGTATTATGATACAAACCTTGTGTCCGCTTCTCAAACAATGAGGCAATAATAACAACACCCAGCTCGGCAGCTACCTTCGAAAGCTCGTCGGTTGACGGGCCCGGAATAGCTTCGGCTAACTGAAAGTTGTCGTAATTTTCCTCGTCACAAAAATACAACGAGGTGAAAAGCTCCTGTAAGCACACAATCTGCGCACCTTTGGCGGCAGCTTCGCGTACCTGTTCAATAGCTTTATGTAAATTCTGCTGTTTATCAGCCGTACAGCTCATCTGTACCAAACCTACTTTTACTTTGCTCATGGGCTTTAAAAATTTGCGCAAAAATACGGATTATACATTAATTACCGGTGCTACGTCCACAATACTTGGGCCACGGTTCAAGTTATTACAAACAGATGTATTTGCATTAGACAATGCTTATAAAACATCATTAACAATCAGTGATTTAGCGATACTCTTCTTTCATTAAATCGTAAGCTTTTTGGCCTGAACAAGCCGGTTTAATTTGTTTTTTATAGTTTTGCAGGCATACATGATAGCTAAAGAAAAAGCTGCCAAGCCTAAAACCTGGAAAGATACGCTTTGGAGCATAACCAAACTGCTGCTCAAAATTGCAGTAACATCTGCCTTACTTTATTACGTATTCAGCAAAATTGAAATAGGAAAAGTTAAGGGTTTGATTGTTCAATCTAACCCTTGGTGGATGGTTGCGGCACTGCTCTGTTTTTTTACATCAACCATTGTATCTGCCTCCCGGTTACTGAGTTATTTTAAATCCATTCACCTGCGGCTGGATATACGTTTTAATTTGAGGCTGTACCTGTTAGGCATGTTTTACAACCTTTGTTTGCCGGGTGGTATCGGCGGCGATGGCTATAAAATTTACCTGCTTAACCAACGCTACAATCTGCCGGCTAAAAAAGTGTTCTGGGCTATATTGTTCGACAGGTTGAGCGGTTTTTGGGCAATAGGCTTTATTACGATGGCGCTTATTTTATTTGTGCCGCAAATACATATTCACATTGGTATACCGCTAAGTGTATTTTTAGGTGGAACTGCTATTTATTACCTGGTGATGCGTCGTTTTTTTAAAGAATATACGCATTACTTTTTTGAGGCACACTTAAAGGCCTTAGGTGTGCAATCATTGCAGGTACTTACCATTTTACTCATATTATTAGGCTTGCACTTTAATGGTAAGTTTGCCCCTTATCTGTTGAGCTTCCTGATGTCATCATTGGCGGCTGTGTTTCCGTTTACTTTGGGCGGATTGGGTGCACGCGAATATATCTTTACCTGGCTGTCGGGCATATTTCACATGAACGCCAGTTTGGCGGTTTTTGTAAGTTTATCATTTTACGTAGTATCGGCTATTGTATCGTTAATAGGCGTGTATTACGTTTTTAACGAAAGTAAATTACAGGAAGGCTTGCCACCCATTGTAATTGAAGAAGACACCGAGGAAGAAGAAGCTAAACCAAACCTGAGCTAACGATAAACGTTAGTTTAAAACCTTTATAATTTTAGCGTACCATGAATATAGTAATTACCGGAGCAAGCAGTGGCGTAGGTTTTGAAGCAGTATTGGAACTCATTTTACAGAACCATCACCACGTAATTGCCCTGGCTCGTTCGCAGGATAAGCTTACCCGTTTATTAGAGATTGCCAAAGGCCTGAATCCTGATTGCACGCTATACCCCATAGCTTTCGACATTGTACATGATGAATATGCAGGTTTGACACAATTCATCAATACCCGTTTTGAGGGTAAGGTGGATGTGTTAATTAACAATGCCGGCGCCCTGGTAAACAAACCCTTTGAAAAATTGGACGAAGGCGACTTTATAGAGATGCTGCAGAGCAACTATATTGGCCATGTGCGCATGATACAAAACCTGTTGCCCCAAATTACCCAGGGTGGGCATATTGTAAACATTGGTAGCATGGGTGGTGTACAGGGCAGCGTTAAGTTTGCTGGCCTGGCGGCATACTCGGCCAGCAAAGGCGCTTTGCATACCCTAACCGAGTGTTTGGCTTTAGAACTAAAAGACAGGCAAATCAGTGTAAACTGCCTGGCTCTGGGCTCGGCCCAGACGGAAATGCTGGAACAAGCTTTCCCGGATTACCAATCGCCGGTGATGGCGTTTGAAATGGGCAAATACATTGCCGACTTTGCCACTACCGGCCACAAGTTTTTTAACGGAAAGATTTTACCTGTTGCGGTGACTACACCGTAATTACTTCATTTTATTCATCATTTGCTGAAACAGCTTTTCGGCATCTGCTTTATTAAACAACTCAGAACCAGGATTCATAGTGGCTGCGCTGCCGCAGGCAATACCCATGCGTATCATCTGGCGTATATCCATACCTTTTTCGCAGGCATAAACCATTCCGGCTACCATACTGTCGCCGGCCCCAACCGTGCTACGTTTTTCTACCTGCGGTGCCTCAACATATTCGCTAAAACCACGTGTAGCCAAGTATGCGCCTTGTGCTCCTAACGATACCACAATAATCTGGCATTTGCCTTTGTCTATAATCTGCCTTGCAGCCGCTTCAACCGCGCTGATGTCTTTAATATCAATACTGGTAAGCTTGCTCAGCTCTGCCTGGTTGGGCTTGAGTAAATAAACGCCTTCTTCTACCGCATACTTTAACGCTTCGCCCGAAGTGTCTACAATCAACCTTGCTTCATCCTGTTGTGCTATGCGGGCAACTTTGGCTAAAAAATCAGGACTTAAACCCGGCGGCATGGCGCCGCTTACCACAATAAACTTAGGTTTGGGCAACAATTTTTTTAGTACGCTGAGTATTTCGCGCTCTTCTTTAGGCAGCAACTCTACGGCAGGCATGCCAAAACGGTATTCCTCGTGCACCTCCCGGTTGATGACGATAAAATTTTCGCGGGTCATCTTTTCAGTGAGCACCGGCATATGATTAATATGCTCTGCCTTGAGCAAATCCTGCAGGTGCTGACCAGTCAGGCCGCCCGACGGAAATACAGCCAGCGAAGTCACATTTAACCGCTTTAGCCCACGCGACACATTAATACCGCCGCCACCGGCCTCAAACCGAGGCTCGATGCAAATCAGCTTCTGGTCGGCTATAATTTTATCAACCGTAGTGCTTTTATCCACTACCGGGCTCAGCGTGAGGGTTACAATGTGTTTCATACGATATCAGGCCAATATTACGTGGGGTGTAAGATAATTTATCTTTTGTAGCCGATGAAATGAAAATACATCTACACTATGCTGTTTAATCTTAACCGCTGCAACGTAACAAACAATCAGTTTCTTGACCTTTTGCAGACGTACGGCATCAAACAATTCTCTTCTAATTTTAATTCTACAACTTAATTGTTTGTGTTCTATTATTAATCATTCGGTTTTGGGTAAACGCTTTGTTTATATAAAATTTTGCTCAGTGGCGGTAATGCTGTTTATCTTGTTAACAGGCGCCGGCAACATTGCTGTTGCGCAAATTGCACCGGTAGACTCACTTAAGGCAGACTCATTGCGTCGATTGAAAGCCAAACAGCCCCGCGTGGTTGACACCCTGTATAAGCAGTATGATTTTGGGGATTTGGTCAACGATATTTTGCATCCGCGAAAAAAGCCTGACCCATTAAAGAAGAAATCGGGCGTTACCGTTGTACCTAATATAGCCTCTAACCCAAGCATTGGATTCCAGTTGGGTATCAAGGCAGTGGCTGGACGAAAGCTGGGCAGCGACCCTAATACCCTGCTATCGGTAGCGGCTACCTCGGCTTCCATCACCACCAAAAAAATCATTTACTTTTACATCAACCACAATGTGTTTACTCCGGGCAATAAATGGAATTTGCAGGGTAGCCTGGTGGTAGCTAAAACCGTTACGCCCGATTTTGGCTTGGGGATAGGCCAATCTAACAACGGCAGCCTTGCCGACCAGGCGCTGGTTAATGCCGACCGGAAGCCCTTTGCCTACAACTCGATGTTCTATGCTTTCCGCGAAAAGGTTTATAAAAATGTAGCTAAAAACTTTTTTGTAGGAGCCGGAGTGTCATTTGATATCCGTAGAAATATCGAAGATAAACGAGCAACCACTACCTTAACACCTTACAACATTTATAATGAACGCTACGGTTTTAACGGCAGTAACTATAGTGCTAACGGCCTAATTGCGAGTGCCGAGTATACCACCCGCGATAACCAGAACCGGGCTTACAAGGGCATCTATGCCGATGCCGGTTTGCGCGTAAATCAAAGTTGGATAGGCAGCAGCCGCAATGCCACTATATTTACGACGGATTTTCGTAAATACTTTAGCCTGTCGCACCGCAACCCCGAACATGTAATTGCCTTGTGGAACTGGGGCTCGTACTTGGTAACCGGCGCAGTGCCTTATCTTGAATTGCCGGGTACAGCTAAAGACCCCAGTTTGCGTAGCGGCCGTGGTTATACTGTTGGCTATTTCAAGGGAACACAATTTAATTACTCAGAGGCCGAATACCGGTTCCCGATTACCCGTAATAAATTCATCAGTGGCGTAGCATTTGCCAACGTGCAAACAGCGAAAGATGGCGTAGGTACCGAACTTTTTGAAAAATGGCAACCAGGAGGTGGCGGCGGTTTGCGGGTATTGTTTAATAAAGCTACCCGAACCAACTTGTGCCTGGATTATGCCTTTGGTAAATATGGGTCTAAAGGATTCTTTTTAGGATTGAATGAGGCATTTTAAACACTGAGGTATTATAAAGTAACCCGAACCGGAGATTGCCTTTTCGAGAGGAAACTATAATAAAGCAACTGCTTTTTAGTTGTTAGCATTATACCTCACCAACAAGCCTTGCATGAAACCTAAATTCAAACTCCTGTTGTTCTGCCTAGTGGCCTCATCAATGATAAGCTGCGACCAGGCGACTAAAAACATTGCCCATAAGCACTTGATGTCTACTTCGCCTATATCCTACTTTCACGACCTGTTTCGTCTGGAGTATGCAGAAAATACCGGGGCGGCGTTAAGCCTCGGCGACAATTTGCCTCAAACGTTAAATCTTTTATTGTTGGGAATTTTGCCTTTAATAATGATGATGGCGATTTTGTGGTATGTATTGAATAACCTTAAAGTTATCAACACTTTTCGCCTCACTGCCTTTACGCTGGTTTTTGCAGGTGGCATAGGCAATCTGATTGACCGCCTGTTCCGTGACCGTCATGTAATCGACTTTATGAATATGGGTATCGGTGGCCTAAGAACTGGAATTTTTAATGTTGCTGATATATGTATAACCGCCGGTGTAGTGATGCTGATATTGTCTTATAGCAGAAACCCTGACTTGCCCCTGGCAACGAAAAGTGAGTAGCCTGATTTGGCTAGAATACAATTAGCATTAAGGATGTATTTTCCATCCTTAATGCTAAAGAATCGAACTTATAAAGTGATATTATCAATACCTTTTTGAAGCGCTTCGGCTTGCAAATCAGGCATGGCAAAACCTTCGGCACGGTTAACCACTACATCAGTGAGGCCGACAAAACCTAATACGGCCTTTAAATATGGTGCTACAAAGTCAGCAGATGTCATCGGGCCTGAGCTGTAAACCCCACCTGTTGTTACCGCCAGATATACTTTTTTACCTTTAATTAACCCTTCCGGACCTTCGGCAGTATATCTGAAAGTGATACCGGCACGGGCAATATGGTCTATCCATGATTTTAGAGTAGATGGGATGCTGAAGTTATACATCGGTGCATCAATCACCAGAATGTCAGCATCAAAAATTTCTTTAATTGCTTCGTTCGAATGACGGATAGCTTCTTTATTTTCTTCGGTATGTTGTTCAACCGGGGTAAAGAAAGCATTCAGGTGAGCTTCTTCCAGGTGCGGAAAAGGACCTTTGGTTAAATCGCGCACGGTTACTGCAGTTTCTGAATGCTGCTCTTTAAGCTTATCAATAATTGCGTTACCTAATTTAATGCTGTTAGATGCCTCACCCCTTGGGCTTGATATCACATGAAGTATTTTTGCCATTTTTATTTACGTGTTTAAACATATATTTAACACAATAGTACATTATCACGTTTTAAGTAGCAACGCCAAAAGTAAAGCTTGACAATCTGATGTCAATCCGGTTAGCTGCTAAACAACAGCATGATTGCGTGGTAAGGTTCACCAACAACACCTCCCACTCGATGAATTAACTATTCAGCCTCTTAACCTAAATTTGCTACCTTAGCCCACGCATGACGGTATTGGTTTTAACGCTGATTGTATTGGCAGGTTCGTACGTTGCCGGACTGATAGGTTCGCTTACCGGTTTGGGTGGCGGGGTGGTTATTATTCCGCTGCTTACGTTGCTGCTTAACGTAAATATTCATTATGCCATCGGGGCATCATTAGTTTCGGTTATTGCCACGTCTTCAGGGTCGGCTGCTGCTTATGTTAAAGAGGGTATTACCAACATCCGTCTCGGTATGTTTCTGGAAATTGCAACCACTATCGGGGCTATGGCTGGTGCCATGCTGGCTTTGCACATCCAAACCAGTGTAATTGCCATTGCCTTTGGTGTTATCCTTATTTTTTCGGCGTTTATGTCGCTTCGCAAAAAGAATGAGCAAATCAATACCCAAAAAAGCGAATGGGCCGAAAAGTTTAAACTGAATAGCCAGTATCCAACCGCTCAGGGTAAAGTAGATTACGGCGTGGTAAACATAGGCGGTGGTTTTGCCATGATGGCCTTTGCCGGTGTGATTTCGGGTTTGCTGGGTATTGGCTCCGGAGCATTAAAAGTAATAGCCATGGATGGCATTATGCGTATTCCGTTTAAGGTATCTACCACTACCAGTAATTTTATGATTGGTGTTACGGCTGCGGCCAGCGCCGTGGTATATCTGCAACGCGGTTACATCGACCCAGGACTATCTATGCCGGTTGTGTTGGGCGTGTTGTTAGGTGCGCTTACCGGCTCTAAAATTCTGGTTCATAGTCAATCGTCGCAATGGTTGCGGTGGATATTTGCCGTTATTGTAACCTTTTTAGCCAGCCAGATGATTTATAACGGTATCAACCATAAAATATAACTGCACGAATGGCCTCCAAAAAAACTGCAACCGATGTAGATATTCAGCATATCATTGGCTGGATATTGCGCGTTGGTGTAATATCGTCTATGCTGGTTGTTTTTATTGGTGGCTGCCTATATTTGTACCGGCACGGGCACGAGCAGGTGCATTATACTGATTTTGTTGGCGTACCCGGCTTTGTACATTCGGCTTCGGGCATTATCAATGGCATAGTTACGTGGCGGGGCCGGGCCATTATACAGGCCGGTATTATATTGCTGATTGCCACGCCCGTAATACGGATTATATTTTCGGCCGTGGGCTTTGTGCTCGAAAAAGACTGGCTTTACACCGGCATCACGTTGCTGGTTTTAGCTATTATACTGGCAAGCGCCCTCACCGGCAATGCCGGTTAATGTAAACTGATGTTTGATTAATTTGTGAAACGATAATGATGAGAAAATTACTGCTGCTGGTAACCTTGCTTTTTACTTTACCGCAGGTTTATGCGCAAGCCGAACCAACAGCTTACCGGGCTGCCCTGAATAAGTTTATGCTGTATTATAACCGCAACCAAGCCGACAGCATTTTTACCATGTTTGCACCCGAGGTAAAAACGCAAATACCTTCAGATAAAAACCGCCAGCAGGTAACGTTGCTGCAAAATCAACTGGGCCGTATGCAACGGGCATCATTTATGGGTTTGCAGGATGGCGTGGCCATGTACCGGGCTGATTTCCAGAAATCGAGCCTGGCTATGAAGGTAAGCCTGAACTCTAAGGGCAAAATGAGCGGTTTGCTTTTTGATAATTACCGCACTGAAAACGCAGCCCCAGTGCTGGCCGATGACCCATATACTACCGAAACCCCGTTTGAACTAAAAACATTATCGGGCACTATACGCGGAACACTGGCAACACCCAAGCAAGCCAGCGGTAAAATGCCGGTTGTTTTAATCATCGCAGCCTCCGGGCCAACCGACCGCGACGGCAACAAACCTAAGGTAAATCAAACCACCAATATGTACCGCATGCTGGCTGCAGGCCTGGCTAAAAACGGTATAGCCTCTTTGCGTTATGACAAACGTTTGGTGGGCGAAACCGTTAATTCTACCCGCGAGTCGCAACTGAAGTTTGACGACTATGTAGATGATGCCACGGCGCTGATTAATCAACTACACGAAGATGCCCGCTTTTCAAAAATTATTATTTTAGGACATAGTGAAGGTTCGCTGGTAGGTATGCTGGCTGCCCCTGGACAGCCGGTGAATGGTTTTATCTCGGTAGAAGGCGAAAGCCTGACTGCCGATAAATTGATTACTGAACAACTGAAAGGTCAGCCCGATTATATCACTCAAGGTTTTAAAGCCATAGCCGACAGTTTGCGCAAAGGCAAAGTAAACGACAAGGTAGACCCATCATTATACAGTATTGCCCGTGCAAGCGTACAACCTTACCTGATGACCTGGATGCGTTTTGACCCTACCCGCGAGATTAAAAAAGTAAAAGTGCCAGTGCTGCTAATACAAGGCGCTAATGATTTACAGGTAAGTATTGCTGATGCCGAAAAGTTGAAGAAAGCTAAATCGGATGCCAAGCTAACCGTTATTCAGGGGATGAATTATGTTTTAAAGGATGCTCCGCAGGCAGCGCAAGCCAACATGGGCACTTACAACCAGCCTGATTTGCCGGTGAAGCCCGAATTGGTTACCGCGATTACTGATTTTGTTAAAGGCTTAAAATAAATTTCGAAGCGACGCCCTTGCTCATAGACTTACACCGACAATTAAAAATACGGCACAAAGTACAAGCAGCATCAACATCAACGGCCAGATAAAACGCCACCAGGCTTTAAAGCTAATACCCACCAGTGCCAATGATGGTAATAACAGACCGGTGGGCGTTACAAAGCCCATAATGCCCATACCAAACAGGTAGCTGTTTACCATTTCGCGGCCGGGCACGTGGGCAGCTACGGCCAACGCCCCCATGATGGGCATGGTAACCACCGCCATACCCGACGAACTGGATATAAACAGTGTAAACAAGCAATATAGCAGCAACATCAGCACGATAAAAATACCCGACGGTAATCCGCTTACCAACTGTGCGGCGCTGTTTACAATGGTATCACTAATGTGGCCGCCATCTAAAATAGCCGTAACGCCGCGGGCCGCGCCAATAATAAAAGCTACACTCAGCAAACCCTCAGCACCTTTAATAAAAGTTTCGATAAACTCGCGCTGCCCCATACGCTGTATTAAAGCAATTACAAAAGCGGCCACCAAAAACACGGCCGACATTTCGAGCAGCCACCAATG
>CAXYKR010000326.1:0-38236 GCA_964277815.1 uncultured Mucilaginibacter sp.
ATGACGTTAGAGCCTAAAGTTAATACACGGCGCTGTTGCTTGCGCTTGATGTTACTGTAGGTGTTGGTGTAACGTATATCCGAAAAGGCTGATATCGGCACCTGCCTGATAGCACCTCCAGAAGCCATATCGCGGTAGGTATACTTCATATTGCGGATATCGTCAATGCTGCTGCGTTGCTGCTCCAGTGCTCTTACCTTAATCTGGTAATCGTCTTCTTTGGTGTTCCTGAAATCTCCTGCTTTCCAGCCCAATATACCGGTAACCAGGTTTTGCGCAATTACGCCGGTTGATATGCCTTCGCGGTTGGCACGGGCACGGTCAATGTCAAAAACAATCTCTGGTTTATCGCTTTGTACGTCGGCCACCAGGTTTTCAATACCGGCAATGTTTTGTTTAGCCAGATAAGCTTTTAAGCGGTTGCTGGTTTTAACCAATGTATCTAGGTTGTCGCCAGCAATTTCAATACTGATATCTTTTTGCACCGGCGGGCCACTGCTTTCTTGCGCTACCGAAATCTGCGTACCGGGGTAACCCTGTACGGCGCTGCGGATGTTTTTCAAGATCTCTTTGGTACTTTTACCATTACGTTTGCCAAACTCTACAAAGGCTACGGTCACTTTTCCTTTATTTTGATAATCGCCTTGGTCTTCATCCTGCGGGTCGGTAACGCTTTTGGTTACGTTTGAGATGATAGATGTCACGATGTCTTTGTCGGACTCTACTACTTGTGCTACCTTTTGCTCAATTTTCTTGGTCACTTCATTAGTTGTAGCCTGGTCGGTGCCGATAGGCATGGTAATGTATACGTAGGCAAAGTTAGGGTCGCCCGATGGGAAAAACTCCGGCGTTTTGCCTAAAACTATATTGAGGATGATAGCCAGTACAAATAAACCCAAGGTACCTAATAAAACCGTTACCGGACGTTTAACCGCCCGCTCCAGCCATTTGGCATACCAGTTTTGAAAGCGCGGCCACACATTTTTCTGGAACCGGTCAATTATCTTCAATAAAACAAAATGGTTAAGCAGGTAGAGAATAATAAACAGCACCATCAGGTTAGGCATCAATACCGAAATATGTAATGCGCTGTCGGCAGGTGTAAAGGTCATCAAGTAAAGAATGACCGTGATAGCGCCCATAATGAAGGTGGTTTTGCGAGTACCTTTATCAAATTTCGGATGGTCATGCTCGCCGTCTACATGCGGTTTCATAAAATCAACTGCAAACACAGGGTTCATGATATAAGCTACCACCAACGAGGCCAGCAGTGTGATGATGAGCGTAATCGGCAAAAAGAACATGAACTGACCGATAATGCTATTCCAGAACGCCAGCGGAATGAACGGCGCCAGTGTAGTCATGGTGCCCGAAAATACCGGTAAAAATACTTCGCCCGCCGCTATTTTGGCGGCTTCCTTAATCGGCACCCGGCCATTATCAAAAATACGGTGGGTATTCTCAATTACCACAATAGCATCATCTACCACAATGCCTAATGCCAGCAAAAAGGAGAACAGCACAATCATGTTCAGGGTGAACCCAATCCATGGCATCACCAAAAAAGCAATAAAACACGACAACGGAACCGACAATGCCACGAAGATGGCATTGGTCGTACCCATAAAAAACATCAGAATAACGGTTACCAGTATAAAACCAATAACGATGGTATTAATTAAGTCATTAAGGGTAACGCGTGTTTTGTCAGACTGGTCGCCGGTTACAGTTACATTTAAGCCTTTCGGGAAAACCGTTTTCTGCTTTTCTTTAATCAGGGCGTTAATTTTATCCGATGCCTCAATCAGGTTTTCGCCGGTCCTTTTGCTTACGTTAAGGGTAATTACATTCTTGAATTTATTGCTTTCGGGTGTTTTCAGGCGGGCATAGCTTTCCTGCTCTAAAAATGAATCTTTGACTTCGGCTATATCACGAAGATATACCGCCTGGCCTTTAGGATTGCGGATAAACATGTCGCCAATCTCATCGGCGTTTTTAAAATCTTTTTTGATATCAATGCTTCGCCTTACACCATCGGTTTTAATAGATCCTACAGAGGCCAATATGTTTTCGCTGTTTATCGTCCGAATGATATCGTCAAAAGTAAGCTGGGCAGCACTCATTTTGTTGATATCCACATTCACCTGAATCTCCGGTGTTAAGGCACCAATCTCATCAACCCTTGATATTTCCTTAAAACTTTCGATGTCGTCTTTTAAAATATCAGCATACTCTTTCAGTTTTTTCAAATCATAATCGCCCGAAAGATTGACGTACAGGATAGGGAGGTCGGCTACGTTAATGTCTGATATAACAGGCTCTTGATAATTGTTGTCATTTTTGGGCAAGTCATCTTTTGCCTTATCGACCGCATCTTTAACCTCTACTTTTGCGTCTTTAACCTCTACATTGGCATTAAATTCTGCCGTAATAATTGAGGCATTTTGTACAGAATTAGACGTTACTTTTTTTAACCCCTTAAGCGATTTGAGTTGCTTTTCTATTTGCCGGGTTACCAGATTTTCTATATTCTGCGGAGACTGACCAATAAATCTTGTAGTAATGAAAATTTTAGGTACAGCAATGTCCGGAAAGTTTTCTTTCGGCAGTTTATTGTAGCTGATGAGGCCCAGTACCGTAATCAAAAACATGAGTACATATACGGCCGTTTTATTATCAATGGCCCAGCTTGAGGGGCCAAATTCTTTTTTCAGATCTTTCATAATGAATTACAGATCAGTAAATTTTTAATTAAGTGGACCGGGTTAAGATACTTTTATCTTGTCGCCGTCTTCAATATCTGAGGCGCCGTCAATCACCAGCTGGTCGCCGGCTTTAATACCCGATAATACCTCAGTTTGCCCGGCATAAGTTTTACCGGTTTTAATCACTACTTTTTTGGCTGTGCCGCCATTGTTGATGTACACATAATCGCCCTCTTCCGAACGCTGTATGGCTTTAACCGGGATTATGATAGCGTTGGATTTTGAGTAATCGGCAATTTTTAAAATAGCAGTCATGTTAGGCCTCAAGGTGCTGCGAACAGGCAGCTTAACCTCAACTGCAAAGCTACGCGAGGTAGGGTCGATAGCCTTTGCTGCAAAGCTAATACGGGTGGTAAGCGAGTCGCTCGCATCGGGTACCAATACTTTAACTGTATTACCTGTGTTTACGCTGCCGGCATAAGATTCGGGCACATCTGCCTTAACTTTTAAATTATCGGCGTTAACAATACGTATTCCGGTAACACCCGGTTGGGCAGCTTGGCCAAGCTTTAAATCCATCTGGTCAATAGTGCCGCTGATGGGCGCTACGATACGATAAAGGTTGGCTTGCTGGCGCAAGGCAGCTACTTGCTTTTCGGAAGTTTGTAAAGCGGTCTGGGCCTGTAGAAACTGTACCTCAGTGCCTATTTTTTGGTCCCACAAGTTTTTTTGGCGTTGAAACAATGTGCGGCTTAGGGAGGCTTGTGCTTCTGCCTGGGCAATGTTTTGCTTTAGCACGGCATTATCTAACTGCACCAATAATTGTCCGCGCTTAACCCGCTGGCCTGCCCTGGCATATATAGCTGTTATGGTACCCGGCGATTGCGGATAGGCCATCACATTATCCTCGGCATCAATTTTACCCTGCAGCTGTATATAGTTGGCAAAATCGGTGGGTTTAACCTCCAGTACGCTTACGTCGGTTACTTTACCGCTATCAGTTTTTGAGCCTACCTGCGCTTCAAGTGAGGTTACTTTGGCATTAAGTTCGGCTTGTTGTTTTTTTAGTTTGGCCAGTTCGGCAGTTTTATCTTTAGTACCGCAAGCCGCCAATACAGCCAATGCAGGTATATATATCAATTTTTTCATGTGGTTATATTCTTAAGGTTCAGTAATTATTGAATGCGTCCGTATGCTCTATCTAATTCAACTTTGCTCACTAAAGCATCGTACAGGCCTTGTATGTATTTGTTGTCGGCATCTTCTAAGGCCGTTTGTGCCTGGGTTACCTCAATGCTGGAGCCTACGCCTTGCTGGTATTTAATTTTAGAAACCCGTAACACCTCGCGCGCCAGCTCCTGGTTACGGCGCTGACTGTTTAAGGTTTGTAAGCCATTAAAAAACACAATTCGGGCTCTGCTGGCCTGCAGGTTTAAGGCGTCTTTTAACCGGTACAAGTCGTTGCGCGATTTTTGCAGCGTAATCTGCGTTTGTCGTAGTTGCGCCAGGCGCTGTCCGCCGCTGAAAATGGGTACGGTTAAACGTAAACCCACATAACTGGCCGGGAAATAATTACCGTATAAACCGCTAAAGGTGTTGTTTTGGTAAGATGATGTGGCGTTGCCAAAGGCGTTAAGCGAAGGAAGGAATAATGCTTTGCGACGTTTTACATCAAATCCGTTCAGTGCAACCTGCGACTCGAATAAGTTGTACTCCACCCGGTTTTTATAAAATGTGGAGTCTGTGTTTAAGTCGGCGGTGTTTTCTTCGAGCTTAACGTCGGCCAGTTTATCTTTCAATATCAGGTTTTCACCAATAGGCATCCCCATCTGAAACTTAAGCAACTGGTAATTCAGCACCAGTAAGCGTACCACGTTTTCGCGCTGGGTTTGCAAGGCGTTGTACTGGTAAGCTAAACGGTCAACGTCTATCTTTTCTACAAAACCTTGTTTGTTTTGCGCCGTAGTTTGGTCAAGCTGTTGTTTGAGTTGGGCAAGGTTGGCATCCAGTAATTTCATCTGCTCATCGCTCACCAGTACCTGGTAATAGGCTTTAGTAACGTTTACGTTAGCCGAAATTCTGGTGCGTTTGTAATTGCGTTGCGACAACTCGCGGTAAGTATTACGCGCTTGCAAGCCTACCAAAAAGCTGCCATCAAAAACAATCTGGTTAACATCGAGCGTTAAGTTTGATTGGTATTTTACCCCAAATTTAAACGGCGCCAGCGTTCCTGGCGGCACTTGCCCGTTTGAGAATGCACTGATATCTACAAGGGTAGAAGGTAGTTTCAAATAATCCTGAAACGTAGCCCCGGCGTTTACCTGAGGTAAACCGCTGCCAATAATCTCTTTAATGCGGTATTCAGTGCTTTTAATATCTAAAGCAGCGTTAATTACAGTGTCCTGGTGTTCGTAAGCGTAGTTAATGCAGTCTTGCAGGGTAAAGCTGTAAGTTTGATTGCCGGGCGGCACCAATTGAGCTTTCCCGTCCAAATGCATCAGGCAGAGCAGGCTGAGTATAATTAAATAGGTTTTCATGATTGCTTTTGCAGCAGGGTTTAATATAATAGGTTATGAGTTAAAATGATTGCGCTTTAGTAGATGTTTAAACAGGTTGATGTATCAACTAATAATAAAAAATATTAAGTAATTGCCTGAAGGTGATTAGCACATTTTTCTAAAAGTTCTGTCAGTATCAGTTTTTCGGCTACCGATAGGTTGGTAAACATCTGGTCGTCTATCGCTTCAGCTTCACCAGCTATCTTCTTGGCTAAATCTTCCCCTGTATCCGTAATGCTTACCAGTTTTTTTCTTTTATCGGTTGCATCGGGTTGTACCTGCAAAAATCCGGCGCTTTCTAACGATGCTATCGTTCTAAGCACAGACGATTTATCACGGGTAATTTCATCAGCAATATCCTGCTGAGAAACCGGACCGTGATAATAAGCCACCATCAACACCGGTATTTGTTCGAACTGGATGTTTACTCCATCTTTAGAAAATAATTTGTTGGCTTTGTTACAAATTATTTTGTGAATATTGAAGATTTTGAACAACAACAAGTCCTTATTTATACTGCATCTTTCCACGGTATAAATTTAGATAATAAAGTTGATGTGTCAACTAAATTTTAATTACTGTTGTAAAATATTGATGATAAATGTTGAGAGCTGGTATAATTACCTACAAAAAGATAATTTTAGCAATCTTGTATTGATTGATTTATGAAGACATTAAGTTACATGATTACTGCCGGCCTGAGTGTAGGCTTGATGGTAAATATAGCCCAGGCACAAAAGGCAACCGTGAATAAAGATTTGGCGCAAGCCATGGAGCAGGCCAGTGCAGCTCAGCTTAAAGCCGATATCACCCACCTGGCCGACGATAAGTTGAAAGGCCGACAACCGGGCACCGAAGGTTACCAGATGGCTGCCGATTATGTGATTAGCCGAATGAAAGCCTATGGTGTACAACCCGCAGGCGAAGCCGGTGGTTGGCTGCAACAGGTTAAACTCCGTAAAGCATTTATAGGCCCTAACGCCGAGGTGATACTCACTAAGGGTTCATCGGGCAGTATCTTGGCTTATGGTAAAGATGTTACTTTAACACCTAACCCCGCCGAAGCTGCCGGCAGCGTAAATGCACCGGTAGTATTTGTAGGTTGCGGCATCACCAATGCAGAACAAAATTATGACGATTATAAAGGCATTGATGTAAAAGGCAAGGCTGTACTGATTTTTAGGGGGGCGCCTAAAAGCTTTCCGTCCTCGGTGGCCTCGCATAGCATGGATATGGTAACGCTGCAAAAAAATGCTGCGGCTCATGGCGCTGTAGCGGTGCTTTTTGCTTCGTCAGACAGTACACGCCGCATGATGAATAATTTAAACCGCCCGTCGTACAGCGTACTGGATAATCAGGGTAAGGTAGCGGTGTCGGGTAGTTTTTACTCTACCCAAATTAAAATGGTTGCTAACCTGAGCTATGCCGTGTCTAAACAGTTACTGCAAGGCGGCGGTAAGGAAATTGATGCAATCGTAGCGGCTCTTAAAAACGGCAATGCGCAGTCGGCCGATTTAGGTTTTATCCTGAGGAGCAACTATACAAGCACCTGGCAGGATGTTAACAGCTTTAACGTAGTGGGCAAGGTTACCGGCAGTGATGCCAAACTGAAAAACGAGTATGTAGTTCATAGTGCGCACTTAGACCATTTAGGTATTGGCCGTCCGGTAGAAGGCGATTCGCTTTATAACGGTGCCCACGATAATGCATCGGGCGTAGCCAGCATGCTACAAATTGCCAATATCTATTCGCATGTAAAAGTTAAACCTAAGCGCTCGGTGCTGTTTGTGGCCGTAACTGGCGAGGAGTTAGGCGAGTTGGGTTCGGGTTATTTTGCCTTGCATCCAACCGTGCCGGTAAAAAATATAGTAGCCGATGTAAACACCGACATGCCAACCATTATTGCACCATTGCTTTCGGTTACGGCTTTAGGTGCCGAACATTCTTCACTGGCTAAAGTAGTCGACGAGGCCGCTGCTTATATGGATTTAACCGTGGAGCCAGACCCCGAGCCTAAAGAAAACCGTTTTGTGCGCAGCGACCAGTATAGCTTTGTAAAACAAGGCATACCTGCCCTGCACATTAAATACGGCAGCCGCACGCCTGATGGTAAGAATAACCTGAATGAGACAGTGGCGGTATGGCGCGCCAAATACTACCACAAACCGCAGGATGATATTAACGGCATGTTTGATTTTGACGCCGGTGCCAAATATGCCAGGTTAAACTTTTTGATAGGTTACCTGGTGGCCAATAACCCTGTACGCCCTGAGTGGAATAAGGGAGATATTTTTGCTGTAAAGTAACTGGTACGTTATGATACTAAAAATGCCACCCGGACTACCGGGTGGCATTTTTTTTAGGCTATATTTTTTAATACTTCGCGTTGCTGCTTGCGGTGCCTCACTATTTTAATCACTTTACGTTTAACAGTAGTGCGCGGATGGTAAATGCCGTTGGTAACCTCTCGTCCTAAATTGGAACGAAGCGTTTTGCGAAAGCTGACGTGCATGTGGTTAACCACTTTTTCGCGCTCAACTTCGCCTTCTTCCTTAATTTTACCCAGGTAGCGTAAAGCGACAAGGGCCAAGAGGCCGCCGATGATGAAAAAGTAATTCCAGCCTTGCAGGTTAATCAAGGTGATGTTGCTTACATCGCCGGCGGCATTAAACTGTATATTCCAGCTAAAGGGATGCGTAGCAAAATAGTCTGCCATTAGGCCGCCAATCATTGGTGCAATGGTTGAAAAGAAGGCTACAAACATGTTTTTGGCGGAGATGTAAACAATGGCTTCCTGCTTAGGAGCCAGTTTAAAACCGATGTTACTCAACGCCAAATTGATGCCTGCAGTAGCCGCGCCGCTGATGATGTGTATAGCGGCCAGCATAATTACGGCTACCAAGGTTGAGGCAGGCATACCTACAAAAGCGAAAGCTAAAATGCAGGCAATATATAGCGGCGCACAAATACTGATGAGTGTTTTGTTGCTAAACCAGTCGGAATAATTGCCCCAAAGTTTTAACGATAGAATACCACTGATTTGCCCTAATATCCCCAGTCCGATAATGTAAGATAGCGGCAGCCCGATAGTCTTGAGCATAAACACGGAGAAGAAAGGAGTAGCTAGGTTAAGCGCAAAAGCCCAAAACGAGTTAAAAATAAGCAGGTTTTTAAAGTTCTTGTTTTTAAGCGGCTTGCCAATCAGCGTTAACAGCTTATCATCCATGGGCAGCGATTTTGGCTCCGGCGTGCGCAGCAGAAACGCTACGCTGGCCATACCCAGCATGCCGCCGATTAAAAATAGCAGGTGGTAGGTTAATATCTCCTGTTGCGGGTGATGAAGTTTCACATAGTCAATCCCAAAAGCAGTGGCCAGACTCAGGCTAACATTTAATACCTGCGCTATGCGGCTGCGGCGCGAAAAAAAGCTGCCCAATTGGCTGCCGGGCACCAGATCCTTAATCCAAGAGTTCCAACTGGCACCTGCAATATCGCCGAACACATGCTGAAAAAATAACATCAGCAGCAACACCTGTATGCTGGTGCCGCGGGTGAACACAAAGGGGATAATGCCGATAGCCAGGATAGGCAAACGTGCTAAAAAGTTAAACAGTGCCGTAATAGCCCGGCGATTGTTAAACCGGCGCACCATCCAGATAGAAAACAACTGAAAAACGGTAGTAAACGTAGGGAGCGCTGCAAATAGACCCAACTGAAAGTTGGTGGCACCCATATTAACCGCCATGGCCGTCAAAAAAGTACCGCTGGTAAAAACCACCATCGCTTCGGAGGTCATACCATCGGCCATCACCAGATTTAAGCCTTTTTTAATCTGGCGGTCTGTTAAAAATGCAGAAGGACTTAAGTTCATTTAAAAAAGCGCCAAATACTCAAAGCGCTCAGTTGAGTTTAATCAATTAATAGTTTAATTAAGGGGTTGCAAATCTACATAATTTGCCGGTTCAATAGGTTGAATTTTCTACTGAGTTTATGTCATTTTCTACGTTGGTAAAATGTATAAAGTTTCAGTGATGTTTTGACAGCGTATTGAAAGCTTGTTGTTTTCTTGAAAAGATATTTTGTTAGTGGGTTTAAACAGTAAATGATATTTAATCGGCGGCTGCTACTGTTGACTAATTACAGCTTGATAGTCAATTATAAATGAATGTTGTCCGATACGGTTAAGAGCTTAATTTGTTTAATATTTTTTAATTTAAATATTTATGTATTTTTAGAAACGCTTTGACAATTCATAAAAGCCTGAGCGGTCCCGGTTATTCCTGTTAATACTATTGTGGTGTGAGAAAATTTCTCTTTAGCGCGTTGCTGATTTTTTGTTGGTTTTGCGGATGGCAGAGCGGCTATGCCCAAAGTAATAAAGGCACTGAGTTCTGGACGGCTTATATGTCGCATATTGCTGGTGTTAGTGGAAATAGTCCCAGTCAGATGAGCCTTTACATTACATCTGATGTGGCAACTGATTATAAGGTCGAAATGGCAGATGGTACAGCTATATCTTCCGGAACGCTGACAGCCAATGTTGTTACCATAGTTACTATACCGTCAAGTGCTTACCTTGGAGCAGGTGAGGTTACGGGTACGGCGGGCAGCAAAAAGGGAATACACATCACTTCGTCAAAACCCATAGCTGTGTATGCTCATATTTACGCATCAAGCGTATCAGGAGCTACCTTATTGCTACCCGTTAATGCGCTTAACAAAGATTATTACTCTATCAATTATACACAGAATTCTAATGCTGATCCTTCATATTCTACGTTTGCCGTAATCGCTACCGAGGACAATACAACAGTTAGAATTACACCAACTGGAAATATTGTGACCAGGATTGGCAACACTGATATTACAACGCATGCTGCCAACGTAACATACGAAGTAACTTTACAGAAAGGCGATGTTTACCAAGGTGCTGCATCAAAAGTCGATTTAACCGGCACACATATACTGTCCGTGTCCAACGGTACCTCAGATTGTAAAAAGATAGCCGTGTTTTCGGGGAGTAACAAAATCTCAATAACTTGGGACGCAAAATCCCCAAATACCTCCGACAATTTATTTCAACAGGTCTACCCGATAGCCGCCTGGGGAAAAAACTTTGTCACTGCACCTTTAAGAGACAGGTCATACGATGTCATCCGAATTATATACAGTGACCCAACAGCCAATGTGAAAGTAAATGGTAACGCTGTTACACCCACTGTTAAGGTTGGAGGCATCGCTTACTATGAGTTTTCCGTGCCTAACGGGCCCAATGCCACCAACTATATCACTTCAGATAAACCTATACAAGTTGCACAGTATGCCGTAAGTCAGCGTAATGGCTATGGCGGAGTTACCTTCCCCGAAACTGTGGGTGACCCGGAGATGATTTACCTGCCGCCTATTGAGCAGGGGCTTGACCGCGTAACGCTTTATTCATCTCCTTTTTTTAACATTACCAAGCACTATATTAATGTTATTATCGACTCGGCATTCACCTCGACATTTACCTTGGATGGTGCACCTTACGGAGCAGCAAACTTTAACAAGGTAGCCGGAACGCAATATGCCTACACCCAAATACCTGTAAGTGCCGGTACACATAATATTGCTGCCGGTACTATTTTCAATTCTATTGCTTATGGCTATGGTGTGGCAGAGTCTTACGGGTACGCAGCTGGTACCAACTTACGTAATTTAAATGAATTTATTGCATTAGGCGATGCCGGTAGTTCGACCAGTACCCGGCTTAATGGCTGTACCGGTACACCATATGACTTACAACTCAAAGTGCCTTACATGCCAACCAAAATTGTCTGGAACCCGGGTGATGGCACTGCGGCCGTACCGGATAATAGCCCAACGCCAACAAAGACTGAAACCTTGGGTGATGGAACCATTTTATATACTTATCGCTTTTTCAGAAGGGTTACCTACGCGGTAGGTGCATACCAGGCAAGTGCAACAGTAACGCTTCCGGTAGTAAGCAATAATGATTGTAGTGCCGACAGAATTATCAACTTTAACTTCAATATTCTCGATTACCCCGTGTCCAGTTTTACGGCTGCGGCTAATAACTGTGCCGGTAGTAGCGTACAATTTATGGATAGCTCAAACCCATCGGGCGCCAATATTGTGCAATGGATTTGGGATTTCGGAGATGGTACCAACAGCACTACAGCCAATTCTAATACGTCCGGTATCAAAAATCCGGCTCACACCTATACTCAGCCCGGAAATTATACCGTTAAGCTAACTGTTGTTAACGAAAACGGCTGTTCGGCTACTTCACAGCAAACGGTACATGTTATCCGTAATCCAACAGCTTCCTTTAAAATATCCACACCCAATTGTGCGGGGCAGGACGTTACCTTTACCGACCTGTCGGTTGCTAACGAAGGAAGCTTGAGCCAATGGATATGGAATTTTGGAGACGGTAGTACTGCTGATACCCTCACTAAAAATAGCCCATTTACACACCAGTTTGCCAAAGCTGGTACTTATAATATCACCTTACAAGTATTTAATAGCCTTGGATGCACAAGCAGTGTATTTACCTTACCTGTAGTTATACATGAATTACCGCAGGCCAGCTTTGTGTTACCTGATGCGTGTTTGGTTGATGTAGCTAAATTTACCAATACAAGCACCATTGCCGACGGTACGCAAAGCTTGTTTACGTACTTATGGAATTTCGGCGATGGTAAAGCTTTGCCGGCTCAAAATACATCAACAGCCAAAGACGGAGTGCATCAATATTCTGTAGCAGGAACGTACCAGGTTACGCTAACGGTAAACTCTGTTTATGGCTGTGTAAGTTCCACAACTCAAAGTTTCTTTTTAAACGGAGCTTTTCCTAAAGCTAAATTTGATATACCCGACCAGATTTGCAGCAGCGATACACTCAATATTACCGACCAGTCTACGGTTGACCCAGGTAACATTACTCGTTACGATATCTATTACGATTACGACCGTAACCCGACTACAGTAGTTACTTACGACCGTAATTATTTGCCTATACCTGCCGGTAGGGTTTTTACGCATAGTTATGGCTTAAATAACACGGTAGGTTACGTAGATTATCATATCAAAATTATAGTTTACTCTGGCAGTAGTATCAATTGTACAGCAGTTTATGATAAAACAGTAAGGGTTTACGCCAATCCGTTAGTCACTTTATCCGCCCCGACTGTCCTTTGCCAAAATGATGTACCCGTGCAAATTGCTGTTGATACGCATGGTTTTACCGGGCAGGGTACCTTTAGTGGTGGTGGCGTTACCAGTACGGGTGTGCTCGACCCCAAAAAAGTAGGACCAGGTAATCATCAAATCATCTACAAATTTATCAGTGATGCCGGTGGCTGCGAAGCTTTGGATACGGTAAATATTATGGTTAATGCTGTTCCGCTCATCACTGGCAAGCGTAGCCTAACCATACTTGCCGGAGGGCAGATTACACTCGATCCGCTCGCGGCATCTTTAGACGGAGGCACATTAACTTACAACTGGACGCCGGCTGCAGGGTTAAGCAATCCACGTGTCATGAGTCCTGTGGCCAGTCCGCAAACTGATACCCGGTATATGCTTACGGTCTCATCTTCTAACGGATGCTCAACTTCTGCGGTATTTGTGATAAGTGTTTTACAGCAACCGGTAGTTTACAATACCTTTACGCCCAACGGTGACGGGGTGAACGACACCTGGAATATATCCAACCTGAATACTTACGTTAACGCAACGGTAGAGGTATTTAACCGTAACGGCGGCCGTGTTTATTACTCAATAGGCTACCCGGTTCCATGGGATGGCCGTTACAACGGTAAGGATTTACCAGAAGGGGTTTACTATTACATCATTAATCCGAAAAACGGCCGACAGGCCTTGTCGGGTTCGGTAACCATTATCAGATAATGAACAAGATGAGAGTTTGGCGGTTGAGTATTTTGTTTTTCATTATCTGTATCTATAAGGTATCGGCACAGCAGCGTCCGCAGTATACCCAGTATATATTTAATAATTACCTGCTTAACCCGGCTGTATCGGGTATTGAAAACTATACCGATTTCAGGGCTGGTTACCGTAGCCAGTGGACAGGCCTGGAAGGTGCGCCGGTTACCAGTTATGTATCGGTAAATGCACCTATAGGTTTAAATTTTACCGAAGGTGACCCCATGAGTATGTCCAGCGGGTCCGACAATCCCCTGAGCCGTTCTTTTACACGTAACTATATGGCTGCCGAGCCTCACCATGGTGTAGGGTTAATGGCCATCAGCGATAGGGCGGGGCCAATAAATCAAACCTCTGTTGCCGGTACTTATGCTTACCATCTGGGGTTAACGCCCAAGCTTAATTTATCGGTTGGCGTAATGGCTGGGGTGAACCGCATCAGTTTGGATTTAAGCCAGGTAACCCTCGAAAATCCCAACGACCCGGTTATTAACAACGGCAATGCCAGCCAGTTTAAGCCCGATATTGGCGTAGGCGTATGGGCTTATTCGGGGAATTATTATGTAGGTGCATCGGTGCAGCAACTCATCAAGCAAACTATTACCTTTGGGGACGCTTCTGTTTATAACCAGGGTAAAACGGTTCCGCATTATTTTTTAACCGGTGGGATGAAGGTTTTTCTGGATGAAGATATTACGCTGTTACCGTCTTTTTTAATTAAGATGGTCAATCCGGCGCCTTTGAGTTATGATATAAATTTAAAGCTGGCGTTCAGCAACAAATTGTGGGTAGGTGGCTCATACCGGCATAATGATTCAAAATCGGCCATGGCAGGCATCAACATAAGTTCGGTTATCAACGTAGGCTACGCATACGATTTTACCAGTTCCAACCTGCGGACGGTGAGCAATGGTAGTCACGAAATAGTGCTGGCTATTTTGTTTAATAACCGTTATAAGGTAAGCAGTTCGCAGCGTAGTTGGTAAGTCAGCTAAACCTTGGGGGTATTTGTTGATGCCGGGTGTATTCAGGTGTATTTTTATATAATTGAAGGTTTAACTGAATAATATAGCTTTTTTTAGGGTTGGAGGAGAAACGTACAAATATGGAATTTACAGCTCATGACGGTGGTTTTGAGGTGCTATTTTATGCTAACCCTCAGCCCATGTGGATATTTGATGTTCAGGATTTAAACATACTGGAAGTAAATGATGCTGCCATAAAGCGTTATGGTTACACCCGCGAAGAGTTTTTGAGTAAAACCATCAGGGATTTAAGGCCTGCCGAGGACGTGCTGTTGCTGGAAGTTGTACTACCGGCCATCAAAGGAAATAATACCAATAGCCGCGAGTTCAGGCACTTGGCCAAGAATGGCTCACTTTTATACGTTGAAATCACTTCTTATACCATCAATTTTAAAGGTAAACCGGCCCGGTTGGTGCATGCTAAAAATATAGACGAACGTAAGCAACTGGCCGGTAAACTGGAGTTGACCCAGAGAAAACTGATGCAGGTTTTAGAAACCTCGCTGATTGGCTTTTTGCAAGTCGGTTTTGACTGGACTATTACTTACTGGAATAAAGCAGCTGAGACGCTGGTTGGCTATGAACAGGATAAGGTTGTTGGGCAAAATATATGGGCAGTATTGCCCGAGATCAGGTATTCTGATTTTAACTACTATTTCGAGAAAGCCTTATTAGAGCGCACCAACGTTGATTTTGTAGATTATTTCTGGCCATTGCAAAAGTGGTTTTCGTGCAGTGCATGCCCTGTTGATGATGGTATTATTGTACACTTTAGGGATGTAACCAACGAAAGACAAAGCCAGGAGGGCCTGTTGGAAAAGATTGACCAGTTAAGAGAGGTATCCTATTTAAACTCACATGCTATACGCAAGCCTATTGCCAGTTTGTTAGGCTTAACACAACTGGTAACGCAGAGCATGACGGATAATAATGAGTTTAAAAACATTGCCGCTTTAATGCACGAGTGCAGTACCGAGCTGGATGAGGTGGTGCGTGAAGTAAACCGGAGGGTAGTTAACCAGGATTACGCCCATGGCAATGGCGGAGCGATGGAGGTGTTTTGCTTTGAAGATTTGCTAACGCAGCTGGTTGCGGATGTGCAGCAACTGTATCAGCAACATCATATCATCATCGTTCAGAGCGTTAAAATAGATTTTTATGGCAATAAGCAAAGCATTGCATTGGCTTTAAAATACCTGATAGATAACGCAGTTAAGTTTTCGCCATCGGGTAGCAGCGTTGTCATCAAATCGGAACTGCTCAATCATAATATTGTATTGAGTGTGGAAGACTTTGGCGCTGGGTTAAGTTCAAAAGAAATGCAGGGTTTGTTCTTTTTAATTAACCAGCGCAAGCATGCCAGCCTAAGCACTGGCTTATTTAAAGTAAACGAGGTATGCCGCAGGCACCACGGTAATATGTGGATTGAAAGTGATTTTGGACAAGGCTCTGTTTTTACCATGCGCTTTCCTATTTCTAATTTGGGGATGGCTAAACTAACCCATAAAAGTAAACTTCTGGCTTTTAAACAGTCGGCTATCGACATTACTTTTAACGAAGCGCAAAATTGCCTGGTACTTAACTGGTCGGGCTTCCATAACATTTATACGGTAAGAGAAGGATGCCTGAAGGCACTGCAAATGTTGGAAGAACACCAATGCAGTAAAATTTTAAATAACAATGCCGATACTGTGGGCGGATGGATGGATGCCTGCGATTGGATTGTAGATGAGTGGTTCCCGGTGGCCCAATCAGCCGGGTTAAAACATGTTGCCTGGATATATTCCAACAGCACGTTCAGTAATTTATCTGCAAAGTATACTTTTAACACTTTTAAAAGCGATGTAGTTACCAGGCAGTTCAGAGATACGAAAAAGGGGCTCGACTGGCTAAGCAACCCTACCATGCAACTATGCGGTGAGTAAATTGTTCACAAGTTCATTTCTGAAACATTGTTTTCAGCTCTTTGCAATTATTATGTTTAGCTTTGGTATTAACCATAGTCTGAATTATGTCTTTATCTCAAAAACTGCTGCTGGCGTTTTTGCTGTGCAGTAATTGCCTGCTGGCAAAATCCAAAGTTTTAATTTTCTGTAAAACGGCCGGCTTTCATCATCAATCTATCGGGGCAGGTATTGCCGCTATTAAATTGCTTGGCGAGAAAAACAATTTTGAGGCCGACACTACCACCGATGCCGGTAAGTTCACATACGGCAATTTAAAGAAATATACCGCTGTTATCTTTCTAAATACGACCGGCGACGTGCTTAATGATGAGCAGCAAACCGAGTTTCAAAAATATATCCGGTCGGGAAAAGGGTATGTAGGTGTGCATGCCGCTACCGATACAGAGTATGACTGGCCTTGGTACGGCGAACTATCGGGCGCTTACTTTGGCAATCACCCTAAAATACAGCAAGCAGTTTTAAAGGTTAACGGCCCGGTTAACGACTTTACGAAAGACTTGCCCGCCCAATGGACCAAGACCGACGAGTGGTATAATTTTAAATGGATATCAGATAAAACTCATGTCGTGCTCACGCTGGACGAAAGCAGTTATACAGGCGGCAAAAACGGCCTTGCGCATCCCATGAGCTGGTATCATGAATTTGATGGCGGCAGGGCGTTTACTACTGCCTTAGGCCACACTGACGAGTCTTACACCGACCCTTTATTTCTCAATCACCTTTTGGCCGGCATTAACTACGCTATGGGGCGTAAAGTGAAGGTTTAAGTTAACTCAAGGAAGCTTTTGAATATTTTAACAAGCTAAATAGTTTATTTGGTTAAGCTGTTCAGGTAAACCTCCAGCATAGTATAGCCTTCGGTGTTAAGTTTGTTGCCATCTTTCGCGTTACTCGGGTCTAAGCGGTTTTTGGTTTCCCAGGCATCTGGTATGCCATCGCCGTCCGAGTCTTTTTCCGGAGCTTTGGATTGATAAGTAGCCCAGCCGCCAACTGCCGACGGGTCATCAATAATGCCCGGTTTACCCAATACACCCATGCCCTGGCATTGATTGGTTTGCGCTTCTTTAACCAGCCGCTTGTCAGTTGTATCACGTTTGGGCAGTGTAGCCCCGGCATTGGCCAGCACTGCTATTAATGCTTTATCGGCAGGTTGCGTAACAATAGCATCGCTAACTGTGAAAGGTGCAGATACAAAAATATCTTTTTGCTTATCGGCCGGCACTTCTCTGGCATCAACGCCCTTGCGGTTATCGGTAGTTAAGGCCTGCGAACCACGCATAATATTGCCGTTTAAATACCAGGTGCCAACACCTTTGGCCTTTTGAGGGGTGTAATTGGCCTTAACAAATTTCAACTCGGTAGGTGTAGCAGGACCAGGCAGGTAATAGTTATTGACCATGTTAATCATCGATTTGCCATTGGGTATTTCTACCTCACCACCATAACAGGCATTAGGCGACGACCAGTTGAAGATGACGTTATTGCGGTAATCAACCAGTGCAGTAGTATCATGTGCCCGCGCACCGTTAAATCTAACCGTACGGCTGTTATTGTCAGCAATTAAATTATGATGGAACGAAGAGCGTTGCCCGCCCCAAACGCCACTATAAGAGCGGTGCCCTTTAGCATGCCCAGCCTCATACAAACCCTCGCTGCTGATGCACCATTGTATGGTGAGGTTTTTTGTATCGTAAAGCGCAGCATTCTCTTCGTTAGCCCAACTGAAGGAACAGTGGTCTATGATGACGTCATGGCAATTTTCTACGTCGATGCCATACAAGCCCGATTTATCTTTGCCTCCCGGTCTTGAACGGAGGTATCGGATGATGATGTTACCATGGTTGCCGCCTGCACGGCCGCTGGCGCCGTTTATCTGAAGCGAATGTCCTTTGAGGCAAATGCCGTCTCCGGGTGCAGTTTGCCCTGCAATAGTAATATTGGAGCGTTTAATCCGGATGTTTGACTGTAAATCAATAATCCCCGAAACGTTAAATATTACCGTAAGCGGCTCATCATGGTATTTATCAAGTGCCCAGCGCAGGCTGCCTTCGCCGCTGTCGTTAGTGTTAGTGACGGCCACTACTTTTCCGCCCCGGCCGCCCGTAGCCCATTTGCCAAATCCTTCGGCCGTTGGAAATGCCGGTGTGGGATTAGGGTTGCCACCCGATAGGGTAGTGCCAAGATAAAGCAGAATAACAGGAACAATATTAAAGTACAGCATGAAATTTAAAGTTTATAATGGATGAGTGCTGAATGACAGATTACCGCACCAAACGTTACTCAAAGCTAATCATCTGCGCTTAAAAGATTACGGCATTCTGCTTTGTCATGCTAATCGTTACAATATAAGGTTGTTTAGTTCGGCGGAATTACTCGCCCCAGGCTGTAATGATAACGTTGCGATTGCCACCTTGGTTGCGATGCTCACATAGGTAAATACCTTGCCAGGTGCCCAAAGCCAAGCGGCCGTTGCGGATAGGAATCATGACCGAAGCGCCCAGCATGGCGGCTTTCAAATGTGCAGGCATGTCGTCCGAGCCTTCGTAGTCGTGCAGGTAATCCGGGTCGTTTTCGGGCACGGCTTTATTAAAATACATCTCAAAGTCTTCCCGCACGGTCGGGTCGGCATTTTCATTAATGGTTAACGAGGCGGACGTATGCTGGATGAACACCTGGCACATGCCGGTATTAATTTCGCGCAATTGCGGCATGGCTTGTTGTATTTCGGCGGTGATAATATGAAAACCGCGCCGTCGTGCTTTGAGTTGTAAGGCTTGTTGGTATATTTTCATCAATGATGGTTTTAAAATCGATGTTCAACAATCAAGACCGGCAAAATGCCATCTTGTTTGACCTGTGAGATGTAATCCCGACTTAATTATACTGCAAGTGTCAGGATTGCTTACAAATTTAATTTTAAAGCTATTGGTCGATAACAATTTACCATTATTGCTTAATTGATTGAAGAACGATGCGGTATTGCATGCTAAAATAAACACCATTATTATGGACAAAAATTTTGATGCCCTTGTAGTTACTGAAGAAAACGGCAGTTATAAAAAGGAAATTCAACAGGTTTCGACCTTGCAATTGCCTACCGGTGATTTACTGATTCAAGTAAAATATTCATCCGTCAATTATAAAGATGCGCTGTCGGCAAGCGGCAATAAAGGCGTTACCAAAAAGTTTCCGCATGTGCCTGGTATTGATGCAGCCGGTGTTGTGTTGCAGTCTGATGCTGGCGATTTTGCTGAAGGCGACGAAGTAATTGTAACCGGCTTTGATTTGGGGATGAATACCTGGGGCGGTTTTGGGGCTTATATCCGTGTTCGGGCGGCCTGGGCTATACGCTTGCCCAAAGGCTTATCTTTACAGGAAGCCATGGCTTATGGCACCGCAGGATTAACGGCCGGACTTTCAGTGCTGGAAATTGTTGACGCGCAAATTGCTCCACAAGCCGGGCCAGTAGTGGTAAGCGGTGCAACCGGGGGAGTGGGGAGCATAGCTGCGTTGATATTATCTACCTTAGGCTACCAAGTGGCGGCAGTATCGGGCAAAAAGGATGATGCTTTTTTAACGGATACACTAGGCGTAAGTGAGATAATAGGGCGAGATGAGTTTGTGGATGCTTATGATGCCAAGCCACTTACCAAGCCGGCTTTTGCTGCGGGGGTTGATACGGTAAGCGGTCGTATTTTATCGGGCATGCTTAAGGCTGCGCAATACGGCGGCGTGGTAACCTGTTGCGGCATGGTGGCATCACCCGAAGTACAGACCAGTATATTTCCTTTCATACTGCGGGGCGTTAAACTTTCCGGCATCGATTCGGTAATGGCGCCTATGCCCGTGCGTCAAAGGGTATGGCAATTACTGTCTACCGAATGGAAACCCGATAATTTACAGCAAATTGTGCATGAGATAGACCTGCAAGCTTTATCCGATGTGCTCGAAACGCTGCTGCACGGCCAGGCCAAAGGCCGGTACGTTTTAAAACATGCCGACTAAGCAGCATGTCTTAAACGTATTTGAGCGAAAACAACCTAATACTGCGTAAGCTTCAAGGTTATGGTATCTGCCTGCATGCCGGTGAAAATGCCAAAACCATTGGTTACATTGGTAGGCGGGTTAGTCAGTTTTTGCGAAGTAGTATTTGTGTTGGTCGTCAGAAAGTCGTCATACTCTTTATTTACCCGGTACAAAATGGCCCGGTAGGTGCCGATATAATTAAAAGAGCGGTAATACATATCGTACGTAGCGGTTTGCTTCATGTTAAGGGTAAAGTTTACCGGACGGCCTGTGTTTAAATCGGCACTGGCAGGGCTGGTGTCATCATTTTTAAATACCAACACATGATATAGCGAGTCGGGGTTGCTCCAGGTAAATTTTACAGCAACCGAGTCTGTATTACCGGTAAGCGGGTTGCCGCGTGTGCGGAATGGTAAGTTAATCAGCTGCTTTGAAGCTGTATAGTTTACCGGTTTGGCAGGCATTACGGTACTGGCCGATACGGTTGAGCCATTGTAAGTAAACTGAAGCGTGTACGTTTTTCCGGCAATTAAAAAGTGGTCGTCGGTATGCGTGTAGGTACCGGTAGCCGTTTCGGTTAATGCGATAGTTTTGCTGCCATCGCTTACCTGAAGGCTAAGGCCGGTTATTAACGCGCCATAATTTGCCGTGTCGGTTAAGTCTTTTTGCTGATAAACCTTTACGCTAATGGGCTGCCCCGGCGTAAGGTAACTCACCACTACCGGTTGCGAAGCCACGTTCGACGTAGCGTCTTTCTGGCAGGCGCCAAGAGACAAAACAAAGCCGATGATGATAATAACCACCAAGGCCGAGAGTATGGTTCTGAGCATTATTTTAATTTTAAACTAAGGGTGATGTTGGGCGTAAAACCTAAATATTTTACTTGGGTAGTGATAACCTGGTTGCCTTGCAGGTAGTACTCGTTATACCAGGTGTTTACATGGTTGTACACATTGAATAAAGAAAAGGCAATACTGCCCACTTTCCGACCATCAATCTTCAACAAATCATAGGTTGCCGAAAGGTCGAGCCGGTGGTAGGCCGGCAGGCGTTCGCCATTTTTTTGACTGATGGTGAGGTAGGTGGTTTTATTGCCGTCTAACGTGGTTACCGTATAGCTTCCTAAGGGTGCCGTGTAGGGGTGCCCGGTGCTGAATATAAATACGGCAGCAAAACTCCAGCGCTGCCAATGGTACATATTAATCGACTTAAACTCGTGCCTGATATCCTGATTAGAAGAGAAATAGCTATCGCCATAATTAGGGAATTTGCTCTTGGCTTGTCCCAGTGTATAACTCAACCAGCCGGTATACAAGCCTGATTTTTTCTGCAGCAAAAACTCCAGACCTTTGGCATAGCCCGAGCCGTTGTAAAAGTTTTCGGTAACGGTAACTGCGGAGTTATTACCGCCCATACCCCGAAACCCACCATCACCCATGCCGCCTTGCTGCCTGATGGAGTATTCGGTTAGGCCGTAAAGCTTTTTGTAATATCCTTCTACATCAAACAAAAAGCCATCATTTTCATAACTAAAGCCCCCTATAAAGTGGTCGGCATAGGCAACCGGGATGTTGCTGTTATTAGCCAATACCCAAAAATTGCGGTCGCCGCTGGTGACATCCTCTCGCACTACTTGTTTGGTAAACTGGTAAAACCTGCCAGTGGCGCCTTTTAGGTTAACGTTATCGGTAATATGGTATGTTGCCGTTAAGCGTGGCTCAGTATACCATTTGCCCGTAGGCGAAAAATAGGTTGTTCTTAAACCCGGCTGCAAATGCAACTTGCTGTTAGGGTCATATTCTAATTCGGTAAAGCCGCCGGCAACAGTGCCGTTATTATTTTGATTGATGAGTTGGGTGGTGTCGTTTTGAGTATATCTGTATTTGATATTCAGATATGAGCCATAACCGCCATACAAAACTTTAAGTTTAGAGGCAGCCTGCCATTCCCAGTCAGATTTAAGGCTAAAATCGTGCAGACGGTTGTATTCAATGGTGCCGTTGTTAATGGCTGTAGTGGCGCCGCTATCGGTAATGCTGCCTGTAGTGCCTCGGTTGCGGTCGCTGTAAAAGCCAGAGTAGCTCAGTGTAGTGTTACCAAATAACTTTTTACTTTGGGTGCTCGTCCATTTAATGCTCGAGCCTACGTTGCCGGTGCGCACATTATCATTAATGTTGATAGTGCCGCTGGCTGACGAAAAAGATGGCAAGGTCATCTGGCGGCCGTTATCTAAGTGGTCGGTACCGTTATAAAAGCTCCACGAAAAGGTGTTTTTGTCTGATGCCGCATAAGTATACTTAGCGT
The DNA here is from genome assembly GCA_964277815.1 of uncultured Mucilaginibacter sp. Lineage (GTDB taxonomy): Bacteria > Bacteroidota > Bacteroidia > Sphingobacteriales > Sphingobacteriaceae > Mucilaginibacter. Next base: position 22,536 of record CAXYKR010000326.1, read on the forward strand.
TGACATCGTAAAAATAAGACGATGGTGTGGTTTGGTTGGCAAAGCCGCCACCGCCGGGCCGCCCTCCGCCAAAACCGCCTCCACCGGTTGGTGCAGGTGTGGTTGATGCTGTACTGGTATTAAACTGACCGAAAATTTTATCATACAGCGGCCCCTGGTACGAGCGCCGGAAGGCCACCAGCGCCGAAGATTTTTTGCCAACCGGAGTTTCTGCATAAATATTGGTGCTCAGCAGTCCCAAATCGCCGCCAATATTGCTTTCGTTTTTGTTACCGTCTTTACCGTGAATTTCGGTCACGCTCGATAACCTGCCGCCATACTTGGCCGAATAGCCGCCTTTGTATAGTTCCACATCTCGTATAGCATTACTATTAAAGGCACTAAAAAAGCCGTACAGGTGGTCAACCTGGTAAACGGTAAAGCCGTCTAACGTAACCAAATTCTGGTCGGGCGTACCGCCGCGAACGTAAGCGCCCGACGATGACTCGTTGGTGGCGCTGACGCCAGGCATCAACTGGAAAGAGCGCATAATATCGCGTTCGCCAATGCTTGGCAGTTTATCCAGTGCTGCCGGGGTCAGTTGCAATACACTCACTTTGCGGCTGTCGGTATTTAACACGCCCGCCTTTTTGCCGGTAACTGTTACCTCATTTAAAGTATTATTCATGTGAGGCAGCAGCGTTAAAGCTAATGATGATGTAATATTACCGCTGTTTAATCGGAAGGCATCAGGCTGGTAGCCCACAAATGAGGCCTCTACTACAGCCGTGTCCGACGGCACATTCATAATCGTAAAATTACCTTCAGCATTGGTGAGCACGCTCAGGTCGGTGTTCCTTATTTTTACGATAGTGCCGGGCAGGGCCTCGCCGGTGTTGCCGTCGGTAACCTTGCCGGTAATGGCAAACTTAAAATGCTGGGGCGGGCCTTTGGGTGGTTCGAGGGTTTGCGGCTTAATAATCGCCATATTATTGCGCATTTGTTTAAGCTTGCGCAACCGGGCCAAATCATCCGGCTTTTGCATAATGTAGATGGTGCCATCGTTTTCTATCCAGTAACGCAGCCCGTTTTGGCTGCAGGTTATGCGGAGTACGTCCAATAGGGTTTCATTAAAAAAACGCTCGTTAATATCATACTGCTGTATGGCCTCACGGTCAAAAAAAATGGGCAGTTTGTAACGGATGGCAATGCTGTCGAGCATCATGTCCATGCTGCAGGTAAAAAAGTGGTCAATCACCACCTTTTTTAAGGTTTGCTTGCTGCGCTGGGCATAGGTAGCCGAAAAGGCTATCGTGAAAAGTAAAGTAGGGTAAATAAACAATCGCTTCATCAACAATCAGGGGGCTAATGTGCCGAAGTTGCGATATGTAAGCGGCTGTCTGAAAAAAATGAGATAAGGGGCCTGATGGTGTAGACCAAACCCCTTCTTGTGCCGAAAATATTTACTGGATTTTGCCCGTCATGCGGCTAATCGCATCTTTATAATTTTCGCTGTAGGGAATTTCTGCATCGCCTATTTTAATGCGCCCTTTGCGTATAGAGTGCAAATGGTCGAGATTTACAATGTATGATTTATGTACCCTGAAAAACTGGTCGGCTGGTAATTGCTCTTCCAAAGCCTTGATGGTTATGCGCGATAGGATAGGCTTGGGCAGGTTGGTGGCATACAGCTTTACGTAGTCTTTCAGTCCTTCGATGTACGTAATATCATCATGACTTATTTTGATGAGGTTATAATCAGCATATAAAAACAAATACTTGCGTGGCTTATCGGTAGCGGTAGGTTCGGGTTGCTTTTTGTTGAGCTCAAACAGGGCATGGGCCTTATTGCAGGCTTTTAAAAAACGTTCGAAAGATACCGGCTTAAGCAAATAATCAACCACATCAAGCTCAAAGCCATCAATAGCAAACTGCTCATAGGCGGTTACAAAAATAACCAACGGTTTTTTGGCTAAACTTTTAACCAGCTGCAAACCGCTGATGCCCGGCATCTGGATGTCACAAAAAATCAGGTCAATGTTTTGTTCCTGCAGTATTTGCATAGCCTGGGCAGCGTTGCGGCAACTACCGGCTAATTGCAGGTACTCAACCTGTTTAATGTTATCTTCCAAAAGTTCGAGCGCCAGTGGCTCATCGTCAATAATCAGGCAACGCATCATAATAAATTTATTTGTACAAGCACCAGGTAGTTATCCAGATAATAATCACGGTAAAGTATATAATCATTCGGATATAAAGCTTCCAGCTTTTGCTTCAGCTTTAAGTAAGTAACCTGCGTGCGTTCATTGTAAGTGGTCATGTTCCGTTTGTAATGAACACAAAAGGTAAGCCGGTCATCCTCCAGTTGAAGGTCGAAAATAATTATCGGTTTTTCAATACCGGGAATGCCAAATTCGAAAGCATCATTAATTAAAGGCGTAAGTAAGTTATGTTCAAGCTGGTGTTGGGAATCTACAGAAACGTAACTTAAGTCGATACGGGCAATATCATTGCAGCTAAGTTTTAACCAATGAATGTATTCGGCCAGGTAATCCGTTTCTTGCGAGGCGCTGAGCAGCTTTTGATGACTGTTGTGATACATAAATGAGAGCCCTTAATGAGCTGTTAACTGCATAGTTAACTTTTTAGCAGGCAAAATTTTCAGGTTATAGATGTAAGGGCTAAATGTGTAGACCAAAAACAGTTATATTGCATAATGGCTGCTCAATGCGGCGTTCGTCGCGGCATTATGGGCTGTTATCTCATTCATATGCTTTGCCCGTAAAATGTATGTTTATTTGTAACAATGAATAAGTTAATTGGCAAACCCTGGGTCTATAATTCGATTCCGGTAGTAGTTTGGTTTTTATTGCTGGTATTGCCGTTTTTAACGGGCAGGCCGGCCAACATACCGGCCGCGACACATCATCGCTTCCTTATCAATGTAGTAAGCACCAATTTTTTGTTGTTATGCGTATTCTACTTGCATACCTATCTACTTTATCCCATTCTTAAACGTCATGGCATCGGCTGGTATATATTTTCGCTGATAGTAATGCTTGGTGCTTACGGATTTTGCTGGTGGCTTTTAACCGACGTGTTTCATCATCAGGAAGCTGCCCGGCACATGCCCGACGTAGCCCGCGCCGGCGAACATGGCTCTCGTGATGGCCGGCATTTCGGCCCGCCGGGCGGTGGCGGCCCAAGGCCTTTTTCGGCAGTATTAAGTGTGCTTATTGCTTTGCTTTGCAGCTACTGTTATAAGATGATACTTGATAACGCCAACCGCGAGCAGTTGTTAAAGGAACGCGAAACTATCCATTTAAAAACAGAGCTCAACTTTTTGCGGTCGCAAATTAGTCCGCATTTTATGTTTAACGTGCTGAATAACCTGGTAGCGCTGGCCCGCAAAAAATCTGATACGCTTGAACCTGCCATCCTGAACTTGTCGCAGATTATGCGGTACATGCTTTATGAGAGCGATGATAACCAAGTGTCGCTATCCAAAGAGATTGAATATCTGAAAAGCTACATCAATCTGCAAATGCTGCGCTTTGGCAATGAGGTAACCGTAAAGCTGAACGTAACCGGCAATACCGATTTATTTATGATAGAGCCCATGTTGCTCATCCCGTTTGTAGAAAACGCCTTTAAACACGGAACCGGCATGCTCGAAAATCCGGTGATTTTGATAGCCTTAGATATTGATGAGGCAAAGCGACAGTTGCAATTCAGGGTTACCAATGGTATTAGCGACCTTGATGTATCGAAAGATAAAAGTTCGGGCATCGGGCTAAGCAACGTAAACCGTCGTTTGGCTATCTTATATCCGGGTAAACATCAGTTTAATATCTTCAATAAAGACAATTCTTTTACTGCCGAGCTCATCCTCAACCTGACATGATATATTGGGGTTGCAAAAAAACTCTGTCGCGTAAAAACCGCCGCTGGTCGCTACAATAATAGGGGTGGTATACTTTATTTTTTATTTGCTTTTGGCCGGGGTACTCTTGTATCATAATCACCCGGCTTTCAACCAGATAATTCACCTGCAACAACCACCGGGACGCTCTTACGGCAGGTAAATTATCGTTGATAGCTGCAAAGCAAAAGCGATGAAACGTATATCCATCTTTATTTTTTTGAGCCTGTTAGCGCATCTCTGTATCGGCCAAACTGCTCGTACAGTAAGCGGCAGTGTAAAAGACACTGCAGGTGTGGCCATCCCCGGCAGCACCGTGAAAATTTTAACCGGAACAGATAGTGTAACTACAATAACTAACAACAATGGTGGCTTCAGTTTTGCTAACGTTAAGGCCGCTAATTTCACTATTCACATCAGTTCTATCGGCTACCAGGCCATCAGGAAGCAGTACACGGGTGCCGAAAGTAATTTAGGTACGATTACTTTAAAAACCGAGGATACCCAGCTCAAAGCTGTTGTGGTAAATGCGGTAACGCCCATTAAACTGAAGGGTGACACCACCGAGTTTAACGCCAATGCTTACAAAGTACGCGAAGGTGCACCGGTAGAGGATGTGCTTAAAAAGTTACCTGGTGTAGATGTGGATAAAAACGGTAATGTAACCGCCCAGGGTAAAAGTGTAACCAAGGTACGGGTAAACGGTAAGGACTTTTTTACCGGTGATGTAAAAACGGCCACCCAAAACCTGCCTGCTGACGTGGTGCAAAACATCCAGTTAATTGACGATTACGGCGACCAGGCCAACCTGACCGGCATTAAAACCGGTGAGCCCGAAAAAATTCTGAATATCACCATCAAGCCAGATAAAAACTATGGTCATTTTGGCCAGGCAACCATTGGCGATGGCTCGGATGCGCAGAAAGCGCTGGCCGGTAAAGACGAAGCGAACAGGTACATAGCTTCGGGTAATTTATTTGAATTTAAAGGCGACCGGCAGATTGCGGCTTTGGCTAACTTTAATAATACTAATACCAGTTTGTTCAGCTTCGGTTCGGGCGGTCCGCGTGGCGGTGGTCCGGGCGGAGGTGGTGGAAGGCAGGGTGGAGGCGCTACAACCGCAGGTAGCAGCGACGGTATTACGACCACCCGCTCTTTAGGGTTAAATTACCGCGACCAGTGGGGCAAAAAAATATCGGCTTATGGCAGTTACAGCTTTTCTGATAATACTATCCGTACACTGAGTTCAACTATACAAAATAATACCTCACTTACCGAGCCCAGTATCAACACTTTGAGCAGCAACCAAACGGACGGTAAAGCCAATCACCGTTTCAACTTTAATATCGAGTATAAAATTGATACCGTAAATTACCTCAAGATATCGCCAACATTTTCATACGCTGGCGTAACTACTGATTTGTCGCAAACCAGTAACCTAACTCGTAATAATAAGGTGGTAAGCGATTATTCTTTACTGTCTGCGCTAAACTCGTCGGCGCCAAATTTTGGCGGCAATGTGTTGTACAATCATAAATTTAGTTCGCGCGGACGTAACTTCAGTATCAACGCCAGTGCAGGCTCCACCGAGTTGACCCAAACACAAAACCCGGTTTATAACTACACCTCCGGAAAAGGTACGGTACCGGCTAATCAGCTAATCAACACTGATGTGAAGCTGGATAGCGTAGGTGCAACCCTGTCGTATATTGAGCCGCTTAGCAAACGTTCGTTTTTAGAACTCAACTATGCCTATCACTACGCACACACTACATCAGACAAAGCTACTGATACACTAACCGCAGCCAACATCCGTAATCGATATGATTTATTGAGTAATAATTATGCCTTTAACTTCATCACTAACCGTGTTGGGTTAAACTACCGGTTTATCGAAAAAAAATATAATTACGTATTAGGCCTTGCTGCGCAACCATCACTACTTACCGGCTATTCGCCGTCAACAGGCGTAAATACCAGTATATCGACTTTCAACTTTGCGCCGACTGCAAGATTTATTTACAATGCATCGCGCAGCCAGTCGTTTAGTTTTAATTATAGCGGGGCAAGTAACCAGCCTACCTATACTACGCTGCAACCTGTTATTGATTTTTCAAACGCGCAGTATCCGGTTCAGGGTAACCCATCGTTAAAGCCCGAGTTTAATAACAGCGTATCTTTGCGTTATAATCAATTCGATTTTCAGTCGGGCAATGTGTTGTTTGCCAACCTGTCGTTTAACAAAACCAGCGATAAAATTGTAGCTAACACCATTACTTACCCGGCTAACTATACACCCAACACTCAACTGGCAGGTCGTATTCTTACTCAATACTTAAATGCTGATGGCTTTTACTCGGCACAAGGCGGTTATACCTATGCCAAGCCCTGGCAGCAGCGCCGGTACACTCTAATGTTTAATGGTAACGTGTCTTACGCCAATAACATATCCTACATCAGTAACGTGGCAGAGAATACGTATGTGATGACAACCGAAAAGAATATAGGCAAAAGTTTGACGCTAACGCAGGGCACTCGGTTCCGTACCGATATTACTAACGTAATTGATGCCGAACTAAATGCCAGCTACAGCATAACCCGTACCAACAACTCGCTGCCTCAAAACAATATAAACAACAGTTTTCAGACACTTAATCTGGGTATCACCGGTAAAAACTACTTTGGCCCAACCTGGACATTTAGTTACGATTTTACCAAGAACCTGTATTATGGCTACACCGGCGCTACCAATCCTAACATCCTGAATACCTATATCGAAAAGAAATTTCTGAAGCAAAACATGGGAGCGCTGCGCTTGTCAGCATTCGATTTATTTAACCAGAATACCGGCTTCAGCACTACACAATCCAGCAGTTATATCACTCAAACGCAAAGCAACCGCTTGGGGCGATACTACTTGCTCACCTTTACCCTGCGTTTGCAAAAGTTTGCAGGCAAGCGGCCTAATCCGGGCGAAGGGCCGGGCGGTATGCGTGGCCCGATGGGAGGTGGCCCCGGTGGTCCGCCTCCGGGTATGGACGGTGCAGGCAGCTAAGCAAGGCGCCCAACCGCATCACTGCGGTTTCAAAAATCCATTAAACAACAAGGCCTTCCTGTAGAACAGGAAGGCCTTTCTGCTTGTGAGCGAAAGACGAGATTCGAACTCGCGACCCCGACCTTGGCAAGGTCGTGCTCTACCAACTGAGCTACTTTCGCTTATTATCCGTCGTAGTTTTTTAGAAGTATTATCTACGTCAGAATTTTGTAGGCGCAAAGGTAGTATTCTAAATTTATTTTGCCAGTGTTTTTTACAAGATGTAATGTACTTTACAGTAAGTGGCTCTTCTTTAGGTTGATAATTTTTTGAAATCTGTGCTCATTACTGTTTATAACAGGCTCAATCTAGAAGGAAGGCGTCATTAAACTACTTCAAATTTTCTTTAAAAAAGTCAATAGTGCGTTGCCAGGCCAGGTCGGCAGCAGCCTTATCATAACGCGGCGTGGTGTTGTTATGAAAGCCGTGGTTCACATTTTCGTAAATAAAAGCCTGGTATTTTTTGCCATTTTCTTTCAGTGCTGCCTCGTAAGTCGGCCAGCCCGCTGTAATCCGGGTATCCAGTGAGGCATAGTGCAGTTGCAAAGGGGCCTTTATTTTAGGGACATCGGCAACAGCAGGCTGACTGCCATAAAACGGTACGGCTGCCGCCAAATCCGGAATGCGTACGGCCATCATGTTGGCTATCCCGCCACCAAAGCAAAAACCTACCACGCCTACTTTGCCGTTGCAGTCTTTGTTATGCTTTAGGTAGTCATAAGCCGCAATAAAGTCTTCTTCCATCTGGCCTTTGTCGCGTTTGGCTTGCATGGTACGTCCTTCGTCGTCGTTACCCGGGTAGCCGCCCAGCGGGCTCAATGCATCAGGGGCCAGAGTAATAAAGCCGGCCAGCGCCGCTCTTCTGGCTACGTCTTCAATATAAGGATTCAATCCCCGGTTTTCGTGTACAACTACAATTCCACCTAATTTCTTTTTATGGTCTGCAGGCATCGAGAGTAGCCCTTTAATGGTGCCGCCACCTTTTGGAGAAGAGTAGGTAATGTATTCTGATTTTAAACGCGGATCATCCGGCTCAACCAAAATGTTGCCTTTGTAGTCGGGCATCAAAAAGCTGAGTAGCGCCGGTACGGTTAAGCCGCCCACGGCGTATGCAGATAACTGCTGCACAAAGTTTCGCCGGTTCAGGCGGTTATGTGCATAGGCGTCGTATAAATCAAATATTTCTTGCTTAATGTCTTCTTTTTTAATGGGGTTAGGTTCCATAGGTGTGGTTTTAATCAAAGCTAATCATAAAGCTAAGTGCAACTTGCTTAATGCTGTAATAGTTTCGTTACATTTGTTTTCAAGCATTACCTTCAGTCTAAAATTGATTTTATGCACATTGAATTGATACTGACCTCAAATGTTTGTTTAAATTTGTTTTACCAATTGTAAAATGTCTTGAGCGTATTAACCCTAAAAGGATTGAGAAAATCTCTTCTGGTTTTGTTTGGTGTTGTGTGTGCAGTAACAGGCTATGCTTCGCCTGTTCCGGTAAAGTATTTAGGTATCGAGCACGGCTTATCTAACAATTCTGCCACTTGTATTGCTCAGGATAAGTACGGCTTTATTTGGATAGGTACCTATGACGGGCTTAACCGTTATGATGGTTATGAATTTAAAGCTTTTAAAAACGTTTGGGGTAACGCAAAATCTTTGGTAAATAACCACATGAAAGTGGTGCGTGCTGCAGGTAACCGTATTTATGCTGGTACCGAAAAAGGGATGTGTTACTTTGACTATACCGACGCTGAGTTTCATAGCCTGTATTACCTTGATGCGAATAAAAGGTGTATCAAAGTCAATTTTGACATCAACGAAATATTGAGTGATGCAAAAGGAAATGTATATGCTGCAACCAGCCAAACATCGCTGCTGAAGTTTAGCCCTAATGATACAGTTGGTGTAGCTGTAAATATAGGTCGTGGTAACATTGTGCAGTGCATGACTTTTGACCGGACCAACCGCCTATGTGTGTTTATAAATGGGGTAGGCCTTGCTTACTACGATGCTGCAAAGAATAAAGTCAATATTATTAACCGGAAAATTACTACAGCGGGTTGCCTGGCTGCGGATGTGAACAATAACATTTGGATAGGTAGTGCCAACGGATTACACATTTACAATCAAGCCAGTAAGAAAATCGGTTTGTTTGAGAACTCCAAACGAAAGCTTGTTGCCGGAAACATATCAAATTTGCTTTTAACCGCCAATGGTAATATGTGGATATCTACCAATGGGTCGGGTATCAATATATGGAACGAACAAAATCAGTCTTTAAGCTCAATACAGCCTGGCGAGTCTCGCTACGACTTAAATAGTGGAGCGGTAGCTACAGTATTTGAAGATAATGAAAGTAGGAAATGGATAGCTACCCTGCGTGGTGGCATCAATGTAATTGATAAAAATGTCAATTTGTTCAGCCTTTACAACCATGATGCTTTCAACGCAAAGAGCGTTCCTAACAATTTTATACGTTCGTTTTGCGAAGATGAACTGCATAATGTATGGATTGGTACAGATGGCCGTGGTATAAGTTACTGGAATACAAAAAAAAATACTTACCAAACTTACGATCATCATCCTGGTCCGGGCAGTATTGGCAGTAACTTCGTAGTAAGTGTAATAAAAGATTATACTAATAAAATCTGGCTTGCTTCTTTTAACGGCGGTATTGATGCGTTTGATAAATCAACTCAAAGTTTTAAGCATTATCCCTGTTACGAACCCAGAACCAAAATTGAGGAGCGTAATATCTGGAAGTTGTACGAAGATGCTAAACACCGGTTATGGGCAGGCAGCACCTGGGGGGGGCATTATATTTATACAACCGTAAGCTTGATCGCTTTGAGATATTTGATGAAAGGCTGGTTGACATCCATACGCTTTTTGAAGACAATGAGGGAAAGCTATGGGGCGGTGATTACACCCATTTGATTAATATTGATACTGAACAAAAAAAACACCGGTATTATTTTATAGGACAGGCCGTAAGAGCTATCACCCAAGATAGTCTGCGTCAATTATGGATTGGTACAGAGGGCGGTGGATTATTGCGGTTTAACAAACGCCCTCATCAATTTACCCGATACACCGAAAATGACGGTTTACCCAGTAATACTGTACTGAATATTTTAATTGATAATAAAAATAATTTATGGTGCAGTACTTACAATGGGATTTCGAAGTTTGTACCGGGTAAGTGCAGTTTTATTAACTACTTTGCTTCTGATGGCTTGCAGAGTAACCAGTTTATGTATAACGCTGCGTTGAAGCTGCAATCGGGGCGAATGCTTTTTGGCGGTGTAAAAGGATTTAATCTCTTTAACCCCGATAGCGTCTCAGCTTATGTACATCAGCCTGTTGTGCGGTTAACAGATTTTAAGATTAGCAATGTACCTTTAAATAGAACCGATTATGCAAACCAGCAATCGCTTAACACAATAAAGCATGTAAAAATACCCTTTAATCAAGCAACACTTTCCATAAGTTTTACGGCACTTGAATACTCGTATCCCGAAAAAATTAGTTATGCATACTATTTAGAAGGATGGGATAAAGAATGGAACTACGTAGGTAAATCGACATCGGCATATTTTAGCCGGCTTACCGAAGGTGATTATACACTTGAAATCAAAGCAACCAATACCGAGGGGGCATGGAGTAATAAACCTTTAATTATTAAAATAACCGTATTGCCACCCTGGTACCGTACATGGTGGGCTTATGTAGCTTATCTTGCTGTTTTGGGTTTAAGTGCATACGCTTTTGGATACTATCGTAAGCGGCAGATAAAATTAGCTTATGAAATTGAAATTGCTAACCTTCGCGTTGAAAGAGAAAAGGAATTGAACGAAAAGAAGCTGGCATTTTTTACCAACGTTTCGCATGAGTTCAGAACGCCGCTTACCCTCATCATTAATCCCATCAAAGATTTGCTTAATCAAAGTAAGGGAAATGCTGATGAGTTGAATGTTATCTATCGTAATGCCCGCCGCCTGTTAGGTATGGTTGACCATCTTTTGCTCTTCCGGAAGACCGAAACTGAAAATACCCAGCTTAAAGCAAGCAGGGTAGATTTTGTGACACTTTGTAATGATGTATTTGTTTGCTTTGCCCAGCAGGCAAAAATTAAAAAAATCAGTTACACACTCGATTGCAAGTTTAATCATGCTGAGTTGTATGCGGACCGGGAGAAAATAGAAATCGCATTGTTCAATCTGATTTCTAATGCTATAAAATTTACGCCCGATGGCGGCACTATTGGTATTACTCTTGACGAAGATGGCAGCAATGTGTTTTTTACTATTGCTGATAATGGCATTGGTATAAGTAAAGACGTTGGTGATAAGCTTTTTAATAAATTTTACCAGGTAAAAGACAATAATTACTTTAAAACGGGTTTTGGCATAGGCTTATATTTAGTCAAAGTTTTTATCGAGGCGCATCATGGCACCATTAATTACTTTAATAATCCTGACGGCGGTACTACGTTTACATTGAGTATACCTAAAGGCAAAACACATTTTTCTCTCGAGGAGATTTGTGAGAATGTTATTTTCGACGTTAACCCTGTAAGTGAGCTTATAGATTACAACCACCGCGAAGCGGTGGTGCAAGATGCCGATACTGTTAATCTGGAATTACTACTGTCCAACAAACTATCTATCCTTGTTATTGATGATAACGAACAAATCAGAAGCTACATCAAAAAGGTATTCTGTCAGGATTATCATGTGCTTGAAGCCTGGTCGGGTATGCAGGGCTTAGAAATCATTAAAAAGCATCTACCCGATATGGTCATCAGCGATATTGTGATGGGCGAAATGAGTGGTTTGGACCTTTGTAAGGCCATGAAGCAGGATACGTCTATCAGCCATATACCAATCATCTTGTTGACCGGCGATGCCACACCCGAGATAATGGTCAAAAGTATCGAGGAGGGGGCTGTCGACTTTTTAAGCAAGCCGTTTGAAAAGGAAGTACTGATAGCCAAAGTAAAAAGTGTTCTGCGCAGCCGGGCCGAATTACAAAATTACTTTTATAAAGAAATTACGCTCAAAAATAACGTGCGTAACATATCTGAGGAGCACAAGGACTTTCTGTACAACTGTATCAGTGTTATTGAACAGCATTTAATTGATCAAAATTTTGATGTTGAAATGCTTTCCAAAAAAATGGGTATGAGCTATCCTACATTGTTTAAGCGTATCAAACTCATCACCGGGCAGTCAGTGAATAACTTCATCAGGTTTGTTCGTTTACGTAAAGCTGCCGAACTATTGATTCATACCAATTGTAACGTTAATGAAGCTGCGTTTCAGGCAGGGTTCAACGACATCAAATATTTCCGCGAACACTTCAATAAACAGTTTGGTGTGAACCCGTCTGATTTCATTAAAAAACATCGGGCAACATTTCAGATATCTTACCGGATGAGAGAGTCGGGATAATACGGCATTTCTATTTCACACAATGCATTGATATGCGCACTTCAGTGTTAAGTTAATAATTAAAGACAAGCTTAATCTGCGCGGCTATATCATTATAAATTTACTTCTTTAACTGTTGTAAAGCGATGTAAAATTTATAGTGATGTCATTTTACCCCCTATATTTTACGGTTTTACCCCCTCCTATCTAACACAAATACTGCTTATTTCGTTTCTGTAAGCGATGGCTTTCTATCAGAAGGTGTTTCGTAACCTGAAACTCGAGTTGATTAAGTTCGTGAACAATATAGATGGCTATCGAGACGGTAATCCTGTGCTAATTATTAAAAATTAATTTCGGTTTTAACTTGTTTGAACTTGTCGATCAACCGCTATCTTAATAATACTATTTAACAAATTGTAAGGTTAAGTCATGGCTAAGTCGTCTATTACTAATTTGGAGCCCGTTCCCCTAAATAATGTTCAAATAAAAAACCGCTAAAGCTGATTAAAATTCAGGCTATTAGTGTAACGTCCAAGTGACAGGCTAAAATTGCCTGTCACTTTTTCTTACTTTACTTCAATGATTATTACAAGTACTTGTTATTTAAGATTTTTTGCCAGCCTTTGCCTGTTCATTGTCTTGAATGGACGCGTCTCTGCGCAGCAAAAAGATATTAAAGTAAGTACCATTGCCCAAGATGCATGGGCTAATAATTCTGTTAATACAGTAATCTTTCGTAAAAATGCGTTGGTTACTTTTAAAGGAGTGCAATACGCCTCTTTTTACGATGCTGCTCAGTACGTGGTATTGGCCAAAAGATTGGTTGGTACCTCAAACTGGCAAACACAGCGCACCCCTTACACCGGCGATGCTACTGATGCACATAAATCTATCAGTTTAATGATAGATGGTGCGGGCATTGTGCATGTAGCCTGGGGGCAACACAACAACGCGTTAAATTACGCTAAAGGAATTAAACCCGGCTCGCTCGAGTTAGGGCCAAAGCTGGACATGACCGGCAATAAAGAAAATAAATTAAGTTATCCCGAATTTTATCGCTTGGCTAACGGTAATCTGATTTTTTTGTACCGCGATGGCGGCTCGGGCAACGGTAACTTAATCATCAACCATTACAACACACAAACCGGAAGATGGAAGCGCCTGCAGGATAACCTGATTGACGGCGAAGGCCAGCGAAACGCCTACTGGCAACTGGCTACTGATAAAGCTGGTACCATACACCTGTCGTGGGTGTGGCGCGAAACGCCTGATGTGGCCAGTAACCATGACTTAGCTTATGCCTGCTCAAAAGACGGCGGCATCACGTGGCAAAAAGCAACCGGCGAATTATATAAACTGCCTATTACAGCAGCAACAGCAGAGTATGCCTGTAAAATTCCGCAAAAAAGCGAGTTAATCAACCAAACCTCGATGTTTGCTGATGATAAAGGGAACCCGTTTATTGCCACTTACTGGCGCGAGGAGGGCGACCAGGTACCTCAATATCATTTGGTTTACAAAAACGAAAACGAGTGGAAGGTGAGTAACCTGGCCTTTCGTAAATCTGCCTTTTCATTATCTGGCCAAGGTTCTAAAAGTATACCCATCGCCAGGCCGCAAATCATCGCCTGGCAAAATAAAGGTACTTTAGCGGCAGGCCTTATTTTTAGAGACGCTGAACGGGGCAGCAAAGTTTCCATAGCTGTATGCGAAAACTTGCAGCGCTCCGATTGGAAAGTGAGTGATTTAACCGATTACAGTGTTGGAGGATGGGAGCCCACTTTAGATACAGAACTTTGGAAAGACAGGCATTTACTTAATCTTTTTGTGCAAAAAGTTACCCAGGTAGATGGCGAAGGCCTGGCGCACGAAAAGCCCGAAGCCGCACAGGTTTTGCAATGGCGGCCTGCATCAAACAAAAAATAAATGACAACATACTTAAAAAAGACATTTTGGGCAGCAGCCCTTTTTACCGGTTTATTCGGCCAGGCAAGTGCTCAAAACGGTAAAGGACTGGTGGCCGACAAGAGTTTAGTAAAGCAGGCTAACAGCATTTTTAAAAGTGCCGACCAGCAATACCGTTATCTGGCTGGTCGTTTACCTGCTGGTCGTTTTCCTAAAACATATTATGCCAAAACCGACAGTCTGGAAACCAGCGGTTCAGGTTGGTGGTGCAGTGGTTTTTATCCGGGTACGCTGTTATATCTTTACAAGCAAACACGTGATGCTGCTACACTTACCGAAGCTCAGCGGATGCTGAAATTGCTGGAGGTAGAGCAATACAATAAAACCACGCACGATTTAGGTTTTATGATGTATTGCAGCTTTGGCAATGCGCTGCAAATTGCGCCCAAGCCAGAATATAAGCAAATTTTGATTAACAGTGCCAAGTCGCTGTCGAGCCGGTTCGACGCTAAGGTGGGGGCTATCAAATCCTGGGATTCTAAAAAGCAGGAGTATTTAGTAATCATCGATAACATGATGAACCTCGAACTGCTATTTTGGGCAACACGTGCTACGGGCGATTCCAGCTACTACAAAATAGCGGTCACCCACGCCAATACCACCATGAAAAACCATTTCCGCCCGGATTACAGTTCATATCATGTGCTGAATTATAATCCTGAAACCGGTGCTGTACAGCAAAAACGTACGGCCCAGGGCTATGCCGACGAGTCGGCCTGGGCCCGCGGACAAGCTTGGGGACTATATGGTTATACCGTAATGTACCGCGAAACCAAAAACAAAAAATATCTCAACCAGGCTAATTACATCGCGCAGTTCATCCTCAACCATCCCAACCTGCCTAAAGACAAAATTCCGTATTGGGATTTTAACGCACCCAACATTCCGAACGCTTTAAGAGACGCATCGGCAGGGGCGGTAATGGCATCGGGATTACTAGAGTTATGTCGGTACGCCGATAAAGTTAAGGCTAAAACTTATTTTGATGCGGCGCAAACCATGCTCAAAACGCTTTCAGCCCCGCCGTACCTGGCTGCGCCTAAAACCAATGGTGGCTTTATTTTAGAACATAGCGTGGGGCATATCCCTCAAAAAACTGAAATTGATGTACCGTTGACTTATGCTGATTATTATTACATCGAGGGATTAATGCGTTATAAAAACTTTAGCCGTTAATAACAAATAACCACACACTTAAACTATGATAAAATCATTTCTTTTTTCATTATGCCTGATTGCCAGCTTTGGGGTAAAGGCGCAAGGCATTGATACGCTGAATGCACCGGCAGATCGGAAGAGCGTCGTG
>CAXYKR010000327.1:0-4580 GCA_964277815.1 uncultured Mucilaginibacter sp.
GGGCTTTTCTGACCGTAACTGGGCCTTGGGGCAGTTAGCTTTCAGGGAGGATGGCAGCAAAGATTTAGACACCTATATGGCACAGTCTTTTATAGGCTATCTGTTTATACTGTTTGAGTGTTTACCGGTATTTGTAAAGCTGATGTCGCCCAAAGGGCCTTATGATGTGGCGGTGGCAAAAATTGCTGAAGCCAACATCCATTACGCCGACCGCGATAAGGATAAAGAGGT
Source organism: uncultured Mucilaginibacter sp. (assembly GCA_964277815.1). Taxonomy (GTDB): domain Bacteria; phylum Bacteroidota; class Bacteroidia; order Sphingobacteriales; family Sphingobacteriaceae; genus Mucilaginibacter. Next base: position 232 of record CAXYKR010000327.1, read on the forward strand.
GATTGTAACCGATAATTTATTTGACCACCAGGTAGGGGCAGATATTGATAGGAAAAAGAAAATTATCACCAATCAATCTGACTATGACTTTGAGCGGCATAGTTATGAGTGAAGACGTTAAATAATGAAAGAAAATACGAAAGGGCTGCCATGATGAATGACAGCCCTTTTGCTTAATCTATATCTTAAAGCGAGTTAATCGCGGTCGGGTACTTGCAGGTATACACCTTCCTCAACCTTGGTTTTCTTTTTCATAATCAGGCGATGCTGGTCCAGATCGTATTTGTCAAAAATGGAAATTACGTGCACCTTCAAGCCTTCAATAGATACTGGCGAACCCATCTCCACATCATAAATATTAGTGGCCGACATGCCTTTTCCATCTACTACAATGGTTAGGCCTGAGCCAATGGCTTCCATCATGCAGCCCTCGGTAATTAATAAGCCTGCATCTTCGCCCAAGCCAATGCCTAAAATGCCAGGATTGCTAGCTACCGCATAAAACAGTCGGCCAATACGCCCGCGTTGCACAAAGTGGGTGTCAATAATTACCGAGTCGATAAAACCTAAGCCCGCAGTAATCTGCACCTCGCCTTTTACAAGTGCCTCGTTGCTCTGGCCACGGTAAATCATGTTGGTAGAGGCTGCAGCAGCGCCGGCCGAGGTACCGGCTACAATAAAATGCTCGTTATGGTATCTTTTCTTTAAAATTTGTAAAAACTCAGTGCCGCCAAATATAGAGCTTAAACGCAACTGGTCACCGCCGCTAAACATCACAATGTCTGCCTGGCGTATGCGTTCCAGGTATTCCGGGTTAGCTGCGTCCTCACGGCTGCGGATGTCAATCACGTTTACATTTTCAATCTCCAACTGGTTAAACGCCTTGATATACTCCTGGCCTACCAGTTCCGGAATTTGAGAAGCGGTGGTAATCACTTCTATTTTAGAACCCAGTTGTTTAGCTGATTCGTTAATCATGCGACGGAGGATTCCCCGCTCAAAAAATTTGATATAATCGGGCTGTAAAATATGCTCTTCGGCACTTATATTCGTACCCATATCAACAGCACCACCAATTATTATCAATTTACCTTTTGGAACACTCATCTGTATCTTAAATAGTCAATATTTACAAATTAATAGAAAAATGCAGTAAAACTGTGTTTATTATAAAATAAAATCGCTTTATATCATCAAAAATTGCATTGGATTGTTACAAGCGTTAAATTTATAAACAATCCTTACATTTAGCTTGCAATAACTACTACCTAACACATGAAAATAGAAAAGATTCAGGTGCTGCGCGGCCCTAATATCTGGAGTATAAGCCGGAAAAAATTAATTCAGATGCGGCTTAATCTTGAGGAAATGGAGCACCGGCCTACCAATACCGTTGATGGTTTTTTGGAGCGCCTGAAAGCATTGATACCTAGTTTAGAAAGCCACCGATGTTCGCCGGGCGTACCCGGAGGTTTTTTTATCCGAGTAGAGCAAGGTACCTGGATGGGGCATGTGATTGAGCATATTGCCCTCGAAATACAAACATTAGCTGGCATGAATACCGGTTTTGGCCGCACCCGCGAAACCAAAACACCGGGCACTTATAATGTAGTGTTTAATTACTTGGAAGAAAAAGTAGGCGTTTACGCAGCCGAAGCTTCTGTACGCATTGCCGAAGCCTTGATTAAAGGCGAAGAGTATACGCTGGAAACCGATATACAGAAAATGCGTGAGATACGCGAGAATACCCGACTGGGGCCAAGCACCGGCTCGATAGTGGAAGAAGCCATTTCTCGCGATATCCCCTGGATAAGGTTAAACAACCAATCTCTGGTGCAACTGGGTTACGGTAAAAACCAGATGCGCATACGCGCTACTATGACCGAGCGGACCAGTAGCATTGCCGTTGATTTGGCCAGCAATAAAGAAGAAACCAAACGCATATTGCAGGAGCAGGCTATCCCTGTAGCCGCAGGTATGACTATTACCCGCAAAGAAGAAGTAAAAGAAGCTATCCGTAAAATCGGTTTCCCGCTGGTGTTTAAGCCACTGGATGGTAACCATGGACGTGGGGCAAGCATCAATGTAAAAACAGAAGAAGATGCTATTGCGGCGTTTGAGCATGCCGCCCGTATATCGCGTAAGGTCATTGTAGAAAAATTTATTACCGGTTATGACTTTCGTGTACTGGTAATTGATAATAAAATGGTAGCTGCCGCATTGCGTGTGCCCGCACATATAACCGGCAACGGCGAGCAAACCGTGCAGCAACTCATCGACGAGGAGAATAACGACCCGCGCCGTGGCTATGGGCACGAAAACGTGCTGACCCATATTACGGTTGACCGTGATACCATGGATTTGCTGACCAAGAAAGGTTATACTTTAGAGACAGTACCACCGGCCGGCGAAGTAGTTTATCTGAAATCGACCGCTAATTTGAGCACCGGCGGTACTTCGGTTGATGTGACCGACCAGGTGCATCCGCAAAATATTTTCTTTTGCGAGCGTATAGCCCGGGTCATTGGCCTGGATATATGCGGTATCGATATTATGGCAAAAAACCTGACCGTGCCTTTAACCGAAAACGGCGGGGTAGTGTTAGAGGTAAACGCAGCTCCGGGTTTCAGGATGCATATTGCGCCAAGCGAAGGCTTACCGCGCAACGTGGCCGGACACGTGGTAGATATGCTGTATCCGCAAGGTAAATCGGCACGGATACCTATTATATCGGTTACTGGTACCAACGGTAAAACCACCACCACCCGCCTGATTGCCCACATTGTAAAAAATAACGGCTACCGGGTTGGCTTTACCACGTCAGACGGAATATACGTGCAAAATACTATGCTGGTTAAAGGTGACACTACCGGTCCGAATAGTACGGAGTTTATTTTAAAAGACCCTACGGTTGACTTTGCCGTGTTAGAAAGTGCCCGTGGCGGCATCCTGCGTTCGGGTTTAGGTTTTGGGCGCAGTGATGTTGGGGTAATTACTAATATTCAGGAAGACCATTTAGGACTGTTAGATATCCATACACTCGAAGATCTGATGAAGGTAAAAAGTGTAGTAATCGACTCAGTTAAAAAAGATGGTTGGGGCGTATTAAATGCAGACAATGAATATTGCGTGCGCATTGGCCGTAAAGCCAAGTGTCATATTGCTTACTTCAGTTTAAACGAAAATAACCCGGTCATTAAATCGCATTGTCACAAAGGCGGTATTGCCTGCATCTACGAAAACGGGTTTATCACCATTAAAAAAGGCGACTGGAAAATCCGCGTACAGCGCGTTTCTGAAATTCCGGTAACGTTTAACGGTACGGTACCTTTCATGATTGAGAACGTAATGGCGGCTACTTTGGCCACCTACCTTTACGGTTTTAAAACAGAGGATATCAAAAACTCGCTGCATACGTTTGTGCCTTCGGCATCGCAAACGCCGGGCCGCATGAATATCTTTAACTTTAAAGACTTCAGGTTTATGGTTGACTTTGCACACAACCCGGCCGGTTACCAGGGCATCAAAACGTTTTTGAGCAGTATAGACTCTCCTCAAAAAATTGGCTTAATTGCCGGTACCGGCGACCGCCGCGACGAAGATATACGCGAATTGGGCCGCATTGCCGGTAGTATGTTCGATCGTGTTTTAATGCGGCAGGAAAGTCACCTGCGCGGCCGTACCCGCGAGAATATTTTAGGCTTGCTGGAAGAAGGTATTAAAGAGGTTAATCCTAACATACCAATTGAAATGCTGGAAGACGAAACCGACTCTATAGGCTATGCCATTAGTTTAGCCAAGCCCGGCGCTTTTATTACCGTTTTAAGCGATGCCGTACACGGCGCCATTGATATTGTGCAGTCGTACCAGGAAAAAGAGCGAAACGCGCAGTAATTTACGGCACCTGCTTTTTAGATTTTGAAGTAGATTTGCTTAAATAATAATGCCATAACAGCATGGCAGCTATACTGCGGTATGGCTGCCATGCATAGGCTAATTTCAAAATATCTTCTTTGGGCGTTGCCGCCGGTAAGTTCTTTAGCTTTTTTACCGCGTTGATAACGGCCAGGTCACCTATCGGGAATATATTGGTCCGGTGTAAAATCATCAGCAGGTAAATGTCTACCGTCCAATTACCGATGCCTTTTAAAGCAGTTAGCCGGGTGCGTACTTCATCATCACTCATCTGCTCTAACTCCGCTAAATCAAGTTGTTTACTGAGCAATGCTTCAGCCAGATAACGTACATAGGCTGTTTTTTGCCGGCTGAAATAACAGGCTTTGAGTTCTTCGTCGGTTAGTAAAAGTACCCGGCTTGGGGTAATTTGTTGTATTTTCTCTTTCAGTTTA
>CAXYKR010000328.1:0-9731 GCA_964277815.1 uncultured Mucilaginibacter sp.
GATTTTAACTGAGCCCGTAATGCGTAACACGGCCCCTTGTGTAGCTTACGGCTGTTACAAAATTGAAAGCATGAACCCTGACGCGGTGATTGTTGTTGCCCCTTCAGACCACCTGATTTTAAACGAAGCTGCATTCATCACTTCTATCGAAGACTCAATGAAGACCGCTGCGGCACACGAGTGCCTGGTTACCTTGGGTATCATGCCATCACGCCCGGATACCGGTTACGGTTACATCCAGTATAACGACGAGGTGATTGACGGTAAGTTTCATAAAGTGAAAACCTTTACCGAAAAGCCAACACTCGATATCGCCAAAACCTTCATCCAGAGCGGCGACTTTTTATGGAATGCCGGCATCTTTGTATGGTCGGCTAAGGCTATTGTAAGTGCGTTTGACAAACATCTGCCTGATATGCACGAGATATTTGCCGATGCGCGCAGCGTTTACAACAGTGAGCACGAAAAAGGCCATGTACACACTGCTTACCAGCGTTGTACAAATATTTCTATTGATTATGGTATTATGGAAAAAGCGGAGAACGTGTATGTATTACCTTCAGAATTTGGCTGGTCTGACCTGGGTACCTGGGCATCAATTTACCAACTGGCTGATAAAGACTACGTAGGCAATGCGGTAATCCCGGCTGAGAAAGTGATTATGTACGATTCGTCTAACTGTATGGTAAATGTACCTGCTGATAAACTGGTGGTTTTACAAGGCTTGCATGATTACATCGTGGTTGAATCAAACAACACGCTGCTCATCTGCCCACGCGACCAGGAGCAAAACGTAAAACAAGTTGTTGCCGACGTTAAATCAAAATTCGGCACGAAATATATTTAGAGAATTGGTTGAATAGTTAAGTGGTTGAATAGTTGATTAAGTGAGCAGTTCTTAATTCAATCAACTATTCAACCACTTAATCATTTGAATAATTCAACTACAAAACAGATTGAGTAAATTGCACCGTATTAGTCACATTCTACTACTCAACTAATCAACCACTCACCACTATCTTCTCTGCCTCACCGCTTCATATAAGATAATTCCTGCGGATACCGATACGTTGAGTGATTCAATCTCACCAAACATAGGTATTTTGGCCAGGTAATCGGCCGAGCGGATTAACTCGTTACGGATACCGTCCTCTTCAGACCCCATTACGATAGCTGTAGGCAGCTTGTAGTCCGGCTTATAAATATAATCGTTGGTCTTTTCGGTACAACAAACCACCTGCAAACCCGACTCCTGTAAAAATCTAACCGTTTGCACAAAGTTGTCATGGCGGCAAACCGGGATTTTATACAATGCTCCGGCTGAGGTTTTAACCGCATCTGCATTAATCTGGGCCGAACCTTTAGCCGGTATCACGATGGCATGTACACCGGCACATTCGGCTGTACGGGCTAATGCGCCCATATTACGCACATCGGTAACACTGTCTAAAACCAGCACCAACGGCGTTTCTCCTCGCTCGTAAATATCCGGGATAATGTTTTCTATTTTTTGGTAAGTAATCGGCGATACTACGGCCACCGCACCCTGATGGTTTTTAGGTGTCATGCGGTGCAGTTTTTCTATCGGTACATATTGCGGCACAATCTGGTACTCGTTGGTCACGCTTTTTAATTCCTGCATCAAGCCGCCGGCCAGCCCGCGCTGAATATATAAGGCTTCTATTTCTTTGCCCGATACAATGGCTTCGATAATAGCCCTGATGCCGAAAATAATCTGATTGCTGCTTCGCTTAGCCGAATGGTTACCCGTCATGTAAATACAATTAAGATTGCAAAAGTACACAATTATCGGCAGGCATTTTTAACGGATTAGCAGGGCAAATTTCGGAGCTAAAGTTTACATACAAATTTGTTTTCGCATTGTTGAACACTAAGACATCAAAAACTTTTCAACACGCCTGGTTGAAAGTTTAATGTTTTAGGGCTGGTAAAAGCCCCGCAGTTTTGTATATTTTTGTTGCCTACGATTTAGTGATAGACCATGATTTTCGAGAACAGCAACCGGACAAACAGCGACAGGCGCGCTAAAAGTTACACCTCCCCCAACCTGATATCGGGCAAATTACCCCCGCAAGCGCGTGATTTAGAGGAAGCTGTATTAGGTGCACTAATGCTCGAAAAGGATGCGCTATCATCGGTAATTGACGTACTTAAACCCGAAGTTTTTTACGTAGAAAGCCACCAGAAAATCTTTAACGCCATCCGCTCCCTGTTTGAAAAAACGTCGCCGGTAGATATTTTAACGGTTACAGCCCAACTGCGAATGCAAGGCGAACTGGAAATGATAGGCGGCGCGTTTTACATCACTGAGCTAACCAACCGGGTAGCCTCGGCAGCCAACATTGAATATCATGCGCGTATCATCATCCAAAAATACATTCAGCGCGAACTGATTCGTATCTCTACCGACATTATCAATATTGCGTACGAGGATACCACCGATATCCTGGAGTTGTTAGACCGTGCTGAAAAAAACCTGTTTGATATTGCCCAAAACAACCTTCGCCGCGACTCGCGCAAGATGGATGACCTGATGCAGGAAACCCTGAAGGAAATTGAGGAACTTAAAAATAAAACCGACGGCTTAACCGGTGTTGGTACCGGCTTTACCGACCTGGACCGCATTACCTCTGGCTGGCAGCCATCCGATTTGGTGATTATTGCGGCTCGTCCGGCGATGGGTAAAACGGCCTTCGTTTTAAGTTGTGCCCGTAACGCCGCGGTTGATTTTAATAAGCCTGTCGTAGTTTTCTCCCTCGAGATGTCGTCGGTACAGTTGGTAAATCGTTTGATATCCGGCGAAGCCGAAATTGAGCAGGAAAAAATTCGTAAGGGTAAAATGGAAGAGTGGGAATGGCAGCAAATTCACTCCAAGATTGGTCGCCTGGAAGCTGCACCATTGATTATTGACGATACCCCCGGTTTAAATATTTTCGAATTCAGGGCTAAATGCCGTCGTTTAAAGTCGCAGCACGACATCCAGCTAATCATCATTGACTACTTGCAGCTGATGAGTGGCAAAACCGATGGTAAAGGCGGTGGTAACCGTGAGCAGGAAATCGGTAGTATATCCCGCGCCCTTAAAATGGTGGCTAAAGAGTTGCAGGTTCCGGTAATTGCACTTTCGCAGTTAAGCCGTGCGGTAGAGAGCCGTCCGGGTGGTTCTAAACGCCCCATGCTGTCCGACTTACGTGAATCTGGTTCTATAGAGCAGGATGCCGACATGGTATTGTTCTTGTACCGCCCCGAATATTACGGTTTAGAATTTGACGAAGATAATAACCCTACTAAAGGTGTGGGCGAGGTGATTATTGCCAAGCACCGTAACGGCGAAACCGGTACTGTGCGATTGAAGTTTGTGGGCAAGTATGTGAAGTTCACGGATTTGGAAACCAGTATGGATAGCTACATGCCACCTGCATCGGGCAGTGCCTTTGCAGGCCTTAACCCCTCACAAGGGTTTGATAGCAACCCGGGCAACATCATCATCCGCCCGTCGCGTATGGATGATATAGACGACGAACCACCGTTCTAAACCAATCAATTAAAAAATCAACCCTAATACAACGCCCAGCAAAATAACGATGGGCGTTTTTATTTTGGTAAAGTACAGCAGGCAGAAAGCCCCGGCCATAATGAGGTAAGCCATCCAGTTGGTGCCAAACGGCGCTGTTAGTAAGATAAGAGCCGTAGCCATAAAACCTACCGTTACCGCGTTGATGCCGCTTAAAGAGTTTTTGATGCGGGTAATTTTTTTTAAATCTTCCCAAAAGGGTACAATAAACAAAATCAAAATCAGTCCGGGTAGGTTGATGCCTAATACTGCTACGATGCCACCAACAATCTGCCCGGAAAGCCCATAACCCTTGCTTCCCAAAGTAATGGCTCCTAAAAAAGAGGTGAACGAAAAAGTAGGACCAGGTAAAGCCTGTTGCAGTGCGTAGCCCGACAAAAATTCGGCATTAGTAAGATAATGCTTTAGCTCTACAAATTCAGTATACATTAAAGGAACCAATACCTGACCTCCGCCAAAAATAAGGATGCCATTGCGGTAAAAATTCTCGAACAGGCGAATGGGCAAACTAAAAGGCGATGTACGATTTATAATAGCACCCAACGCTGCAAAAAACAATAAAATACCAATAAAGTAACCCACCTTTTTAGGATTAACATTGGCGTACAGTTTTGCCCGTAAAGCATCCTCGCTGGGCTGAGTTTCGAGCGCCGATGAAATGATGCCTCCCAGCAGGATAAGTATTGGAAAAGCGTAAGGGTTTTGCAGAATAAGAGTGGCTATCAGCGAGCCTGTAGCCAGGTAAACGCTGGTCTTTGTTTTTAAAATACGCTGGGCAAACACTACAGCAGCATACGCCACAATGCCAACGGCAGCCGGGCGGATAAAACGCAGAACCTCTTCTACCCTGCCCGTGGATGCCAGGCTTTTGTACCCAATGGCCGCCGCACACATCATAGCAGCTGATGGAAAAATCCAGACCAAAAAAGTGAGAATGGCCAATTGTAGTCCGCCAACTTTCCAGGCAATGCCTACCAGCGTTTGGGTAGACGACGGGCCGGGCAATACTTGCGAGAGCGCGTTGAGCTCCATCAGTTCATCCTCGGTAATATAATTACGCTTTTCTACGAAATCGCGCAGCAAAATGGCCACGTGCGCCTGCGGTCCGCCAAAAGTGGTGAAGGTATACACCAATGCATCGCGTAAAAATAAAAGCCGCCTTTTGTTCAATGATTTTTGCAGTTAATAAAATGAAGGTAACAAAACTGCTGCACACCCTGCCGTTAACACCGAAGAAAATTAATAATCATCGTCGTCATCATCGAATAAACCTGCAGCCTGGTTATAGGCCGACTGTAGTTCGGAAAGGGCATGGTTATCACGCTTTTGCCGGGTAATCTGCATACCTTTTTGGTATGTAGCTATGGCTTCTTCTTTACGGCCTAAGGTTTCGTAAAGTTTGCCCAGGTGGTAGTAAGTGCCCGTATAATTAGGATGGTCGGCAACCAGCTTTTCGTAGTACTGCAGTGCCTTATCGGTATCATTGAGCCGCAAGTACTCAGTGGCCAGTGCGTATTGCAAAAACTCGTCGTTGGGCTCGTCTTTTAAAAAATCAAGTAATTTCTGTAAGCGGTCTGCCTGCATTGTAAACTGTATATATTTTGGTTATTTTTGCGCCGAAGCAAGGCTACCGCTTTTTTTAGTTTGATAGCTTGCCCCCGCCCAAAGGTAAGATTTTGGTGGCTATTACATCAACCCCGCGTCGGACCTTTAGCGTTTGCCCACAGATTGTCAAATTTGCCGGTAACCGTCAACAAACCCGATGCAATGGAGTTATTGTTGTACTTTAACATTTAAACAAGCCAATTACGGCACAAATAATGCGGTAAGGCAGTTATTAAGGCTTTAGTTGTGATGGGTAATAATATGAAAAAAATCAAGCTCGATATTGTTGGTTTGTCTTACAGTCAAACACAATCGGGAGCATATGCACTGGTATTAGGCGAAGTAAACGGTCGTCGCCGCTTGCCTATCATCATCGGTAGTTTTGAAGCGCAGGCCATTGCCATCGAAATTGAAAAGATGACACCAAGCCGCCCGCTTACCCACGATTTATTTAAGAGTTTTGCACAGGCCTATCACATCAACGTGCAGGAAGTTATTATTTACAACCTGGTCGACGGTATTTTTTATGCTAAACTGATTTGCAGTGACGGTAAAAAAACGGCTGAGATAGATGCCCGCACATCAGACGCGATAGCCATGGCAGTTCGGTTTGACTGTCCGATTTACACCCACGAATTTATCCTGTCGACTGCCGGTATTGTGATTGAAGGTAACGATTTTGTATACCTCGAAAACCTGAGCGAAGCGACAGAAGAAAAACCTAATCCGTCGAGCACCGTAAGCTACGCTTCATTGAGTATTGACGAATTAAAAACCAAGCTGCAAAGCGCCCTGGCCGAAGAGGCTTACGAAAAAGCAGCCAAAATCCGCGACGAGCTGAACAAGCGTAAAGCCTCGTAACGAATGACAGCTGCTACAAACTTCTTTTACTTTGCTGATTCTTTGATACCACATACTGCCATTGCTTACGCCCTGTAAAAATATGGAGACGTAATAGCGATGGTGATGTTGCGTTTTTTGCTTTCGTAATATTTCATTACTTTCCGTTTTTATTTTACTAACTAATTATTGTTTAAACCCGGCATCATATGAATATTAAGTTTCGCTTAATACTGATGAATTTTCTGCAGTTTTTTATTTGGGGTTCGTGGCTCATCACTATAGGAGCGTACTGGTTTCAAAACAAACAATGGTCGGGAGCGCAGTTTGGCGCCATATTTTCTACCATGGGTATATCGGCTATATTTATGCCTGCGCTTACGGGCATTATATCAGACCGGTTTATTAATGCAGAAAAGCTTTACGGCATTATGCATATTTTAGGTGCAGCGGTATTGTTTACCTTACCTCAAATTACCAACCCGACTGCGTTTTTTTGGGTAATGCTTCTCAATATGATTTGCTACATGCCTACGTTGTCTTTATCCATCACCGTAGCATATTCTGCCCTCAAAGGCGAAGGTTTGGATGTAGTGAAAGATTACCCTCCTATCCGGATCTGGGGCACTATAGGCTTTATTGCTGCCTTATGGACGGTAAGTTTAACACATAACGAAACATCAGCTAACCAGTTTTACATTGCCTCGGCAGTGGCTTTGGGTTTAGGCATCTACGCATTTACCTTACCTAAGTGCCCTCCGCTTTTAAACAGAACAGCCAGCAAATCTTTTGTCGACTCGTTAGGGTTAAACGCGTTTGCGTTGTTCAAATCGCCTAAGTTTGCTATTTTCTTTGCGTTTTCGATGTTACTTGGCGCAGCTCTGCAGCTTACCAATGCTTATGGCGATACTTATATCCACGATTTTAAAAGCGTGGCAGCATACCAGGATACCATTGCCGTAAAATATCCGGCCATCATCATGTCTATTTCTCAAATTTCGGAAACGCTGTTCATCCTGGCTATTCCGTTCTTTTTAAGAAAGTTTGGTATCAAATACGTGATGTTGTTTAGCATGCTGGCCTGGGTGTTGCGCTTTGGCTTGTTTGCCTTTGGCGACCCGGCAGGCGGCTTATGGATGATTATCCTGTCTTGCATCGTTTACGGCATGGCGTTCGATTTCTTCAATATCTCAGGTTCACTGTTTGTAGAAACCCAAACCACACCCGAAATACGCGGCAGTGCGCAGGGATTATTTATGATGATGGTAAACGGTTTTGGTGCACTGTTTGGCAGCTTCGCTAGCGGTATATTAATCGACCAGTATTTTACCCTACCTAATCAAACCAAAGACTGGCACGGCATCTGGCTAACCTTTGCTGCCTATGCCCTGGTGATTGCAGTGATATTTCCATTTGTGTTTAAGTACAAACATAATGCTGCACTAAAACATGCTATAGAACATGCGTAAACTTCTGGCATAATATTATATAAAAGAAAAGCGGTTGTTGAAAATCAAATTCAACAACCGCTTTGCATTTTAGGCGCAAGCTAACCGACTTTTAGGTACATGATTCATTCAGTCTATTACAACTATACTATTTGAGGCGCGTTTATATGCCGACGACGCCTGACGACGGGCTTTTTCTTATTGCGCTTGCCATACCAGATGATAAAGCCGGTAATGGGCAAACTGGCGCAAATGAGGCTGGCTATAAAAGCAATTATTTTGCCCGGCAATCCGGCAATTTGCCCTACATGAATATCGTAATTAGCGTTATTCAGTTTTAAGCCTACGCTCTTTTCATTATCCAGTAAGTGATAAATTAGCTTACCGGTGTGTTTATCAAAAACATAAAAATCGTTGGTGGTATAATGCAATGATTTGGCGTAAGCAATGCCACGAACAGTACCTGCCGCTCCTGCTTCTTCGTAAATCACATACATACTTGCCCCAGGTGAATTTTTGGCGGTAATGTTATAGATATGGTCATACAGCGGTTGAGCCAGCGTAGTGCCTTTTTTTAGCAAGTCTGATTTCAAACTTTCCATCTGCGCTTCGCGGGCGTGGTACCTGCCCAAATTACCGGCCTTATAAATGCCCTGCTCTACCCATTTAAAACTCATAGATAAACCTGTAATGGCTAAAACGAGCGCAATACCTGTAGCGTAAAAACCCAGTACGTTGTGCAAATCGTAGTTTACCCGGCGCCAGCGGCCATTCCATTTAATGGTGAAGCTGCGCTTGCGGTCGGTTTTGCGTCTGGGCCACCAAAGGATGATGCCCGTAATCATCAACGCCACAAATATGAGCACCGATACGCCAACCACTACTTTGCCAATATCCGGAGGTAACAGCAGGTATAGGTGTATAAATTCTACTACGATAAAGAAGTTGCTTTGCATCAGCTCTTCGTGCAAAAAGGCGCCGGTATATGGATTCAGGAACACGCTATGATATCCGTCTTTATCTGTAATGCCTATTTGAGCCGGGCGGTTGGCGCCGAGGTAGGCAACCGCTGATACCGCGCCTTTCGGCACATGTTTTAAAGCCTGCTTTTGCAATACAGAAGGCCTCACCATCGGCGTATTTTGCACGGCTACGTGGCGGTAATCATGCAGGGCATCCTGTATCTCATCCTGAAAGCAAAATAAGCAGCCGGTGATACTCACTATAAACACCACAAGCCCGGAGATAAATCCGAGCCAGCGGTGAGTAAAGAGTAAGCCTTTTTTAAAAGCACTCATACATTATGGTTTTATTAAAACTTATAGGCTGCACTCAACACAAACTGACGCAGATTTTGCGGGTTGATGGTTGTGTAACCGGTATAATATTTTTTGTTACCTACGTTGTTAGCGCTTAAGCCAATGCGGTACTTAGCTACATCGTAAAATAAGTTCGCGTTTAACACAGTGTAAGATGGCAGCGAAAAAGTGCCTTGGCTAACGCTGTTGATGATTTTGTTTTCGCTAGCATAGTTGCCTCCAAAACCGGCACCTAAACCTTTAATGGCGCTTTTAGGCAAACGATAGCTTATATAAAAATTGGCCAGGTAAGGTGAGCCGGCCGTGTTTGGGCGCAAGCCTTGTACATCGGCGTCAGCTTTGGTAATCTTCGAATCATTGTATGAAAATCCGGCAATTACATTTAAACCGGGTACGGGGTTTGCAATAACTTCGGCTTCAAAACCTTTACTTAATTGGGTACCATCCTGAACTTGCGGGCTTGGTGCGGCTGCGGTTGCCGTTAAATTACGCAGAACGTTTGTTAACTTAATATTATAGTAGCTCACTGTACCATTAAGTTTACCATTAAATAAAGCCATCTTAATGCCGCCTTCTATCTGATTAGCGTTTTGCGGTTTGGGTGTCACAAAGGCTCCGGTCTGGTCTTGGAAAGGTGCTGGATTAGTAAAGCCGTTTTGATAGTTACCGAAGAAAGATAATTGGTCTTTAATAGCCTGATAAACCAAACCGAACTTTGGCGAAAATGCTGTTTGGTTATACTCGGCAGATGTTGGAGAAACGCTACCGTCAATTAAATAGCTTTTACCATTGCGAAAATGGTCAACCCTAACACCAGCCGAAGCTAATAACTGTTCGGTGATATTGAACACATCAGATATATAAGCACTATAGGTATTTCTTTTGTAGATGTAAGGGAAAGTATTATTCTTATCGAAAGCTTTT
>CAXYKR010000329.1:0-2882 GCA_964277815.1 uncultured Mucilaginibacter sp.
GTTGGTTTGGGATGTAGGCCACCAGGCTTACGGCCATAAAATACTTACCGGCCGCCGCGATAACTTTCATACCAACCGTATATACAAAGGGCTGAGTGGTTTTCCGAAACGTTCGGAAAGCGAGTATGACACTTTTGGCGTGGGTCACTCCTCAACCTCAATTTCTGCCGCGTTAGGTATGGCCGTGGCTTCGCATTATAAAGGCGAGAGCGACCGCCAGCATGTGGCCGTAATTGGCGATGGTGCCATGACAGCAGGTATGGCTTTTGAAGCACTGAACCACGCGGGTATTGCCAACAGTAATCTGTTGGTTATTTTGAACGACAACAACATGTCTATCGACCCCAACGTAGGGGCACTGAAAGAATACCTGGCCGACATTACTACCTCCAAACCTTATAACAGCTTTAGGGCCGATATCGGTTACGTGTTGTCTAAACTTTCGGCTATTGGTCCGGATGCTTTGAAGTATGCCAAGAAAATAGAGAAAAGTATCAAAGGGACTGTATTGAAACAAAGCAACTTCTTTGAGGCGCTTAAATTCAGATACTTTGGTCCGATTGACGGCCACGACGTAAAACACCTGGTAAAAGTGCTGCGCGATTTACGTGACATTCCTGGCCCTAAATTATTGCATTGCGTTACCGTTAAAGGCAAAGGCTATGCACTGGCCGAAAAAGACCAGACCAAATGGCACGCCCCTGGTTTGTTTGATAAAATTACCGGCGAAATTAAAAAGACCTATTACGAAAAGCCGCAACCACCAAAATACCAGGATGTGTTTGGGCATACCATTATAGAACTGGCTGAGCAAAACCCTAAAATTATGGGCATTACGCCGGCTATGCCGTCTGGCTGTTCGCTTAACCTGATGATGAAGGCCATGCCTGAGCGTGCCTTTGACGTGGGTATTGCCGAACAGCATGCGGTTACCTTTTCGGCCGGACTGGCATCGCAGGGTTTGGTGCCGTTTTGTAATATCTACTCCAGTTTTATGCAGCGCGCCTTCGACCAGGTAGTGCATGATGTAGCTATACAAAAGCTCAACGTAGTACTTTGTCTTGACCGTGCAGGTTTTGCAGGCGCTGATGGGCCGACTCACCACGGGGCTTACGATTTAGCTTATATGCGCTGCATTCCTAACATGGTGGTATCAGCCCCGATGAACGAGGAGGAACTGCGCAACCTGATGTATACTGCTCAGCAGGAGAATGTTGGTCCGTTTACTATACGCTACCCAAGAGGTAATGGTGTAATGGTTGACTGGCAGCGCCCTATGAAAGCTATACCGATAGGTAAAGGCCGTAAGATTTGTGACGGTGAAGATATAGCTATTCTTTCTATCGGCGCCATAGGTAATGAGGTAGTTAAAGCCGTTGCCGCATTGAACGAAGAAGGTTACGACCCGGCCCATTACGATTTGCGTTTTGTGAAGCCGCTTGACGAAGCTTTACTGCATGAGGTATTTACCAAATTCAATAAAGTAATTACGGTAGAAGATGGTTGCCTGGAAGGTGGCGCAGGCAGTGCAGTACTGGAGTTTATGGCCGACCATAAATACCAGGCTGAAGTTATTCGCTTAGGTATACCTGACGCTGTAATTGAACATGGCGAACAACCAGAACTATGGGCCGAATGCGGTTTTGACGCTGCCGGTATTATGCAAACGGTAAAAAAAATGGGCGTTAAACCAACCCAGCATATTATAGCATCATAGTTTTACAATACTAAATATTAATTGCGTAAAAGCCTGTTTCGTTACCCGACTCAGGCTTTTACTCTTACTACGGTTTGCCCAAAGTGTAACATTAAAGGGTCTAACCCTTTTTGCTGTAAAAATTCGCTGTCGAGGTCAATAACCACGCCACGCTCGTGCTTGCCTTTACCACTAAACTCCACCTCTACGCCATGGTCATGAAAAGACTGCCTGATGGCATCCCGCAGGGTTAAAGCGGGCTCTATAGTCACCAGGGTATCTAAATCGGGCAGCTGTATTTCTGTTTGCTCACCCTTTAATAATGCTTCTATGCTTTTATCAAAACTGTTCTCGGTAGTCATCTCTTACTATGCCTAATTAAGTCTAAATGTCTTTATACTAAAAAGTCATCTCTTTACACAAAGAGATGACTTTTTGTATGGTATATCAAAAGCGTAATTATCGTTTTTGTTTCAGCAATTTGAGTAAAAACTGACCGTAACCACTTTTGGTGAGCGGTGCGGCAATCTCAGCCAGTTGCTCGGCATCGATGAAGTTCATGCGGTAGGCAATCTCTTCAATACAGGCAATTTTGATACCCTGTCGTTCCTCAATAACCTGTACAAACTGACCGGCCTGCATCAGGGAGGCAAAGGTACCGGTATCCAGCCAGGCCGTGCCACGGCTTAATATGGCCACTTTAAGTTTACCACGCTTCAGGTATTCTTTATTAACGTCGGTAATTTCATATTCACCGCGGGGCGATGGCTCAATGTTTTTGGCAATCTCCACCACGTCGTTGTCATAAAAATATAACCCCGGAACCGCAAAGTCCGACTTAGGTTCGGCAGGTTTTTCCTCCAGCGATATTACACGCTGCTGCTCGTCAAACTCTACCACACCATAACGCTCCGGGTCGGCAACCTGGTAGGCAAATACCATACCGCCATCCGGGTCACTACTTTGCTGCAGTAAGTGCGACAATCCGTCTCCATAGAATATATTGTCACCCAATATCAGCGCCACCTTATCGGTACCAATAAAATCTGCGCCTATCACAAAAGCCTGCGCCAAACCGTTAGGTTCGGGTTGCACGGCGTACTCAAACCTGCAGCCTAACCTCGACCCATCCCCTAACAGCTTTTGAAACTGCGGCATATCATGCGGGGTAGATATAATCAGGATT
>CAXYKR010000330.1:0-6649 GCA_964277815.1 uncultured Mucilaginibacter sp.
CTGAACCCCAGGACGTATGAAGAACAGTTTTACTGTTTTTGATAACAACGTATTCCTTCTCAGAAAACGAAGTTAATTTATCTGATGGTGTAATGTTTTTCTGAAATGTCTCTAAGTCAGAAAAATAAACTTTATTAGAATCAGGTTGAGCCATACTATTAGTACCTAAAGTTAGCAATAATCCAATCACTAAAAGTAATTGCTTCATGGTATTCCTGCGATTTGACCCTTCAACGCGAAGAATGCTCTATTAGAATCTAACCACAAATTTTCTTCCAACTTCAAAAATGCAGCTTGGTCACCGTTGGGGTTTTTTAAATTTTTAATTTTATCAAGTAATGCATCAACTTGATTCCTGTAAGGGGAGTTGTATAAAGCTTCGAACGCTGCTTTGTCAAATACTAAGATGCCTACTGTCATATTTCTAAACATAGCTCTATGAAGAGTTTGCCGAACACCCTCTTGGAAACCGCTCCACAGTGCTAAGGGAGTGTTATTAGGGTTGTAAGTTTTAACTTCATAAGCAACGTAACCCACATTAATCATCATAAAACCCTCGCGATGGGATAAGGAATTTCTTCTGAGCTTCAATTTAGTGTTGATTGAGTTGCCATATCTATCAGTATGATTGACAGTCATGAAAGAGTACCCTTGCTCTGCTTCAGTAAATTTATGCTCAGAGAGTACATCGACAGCAACTTTTTCTGCAGGATTATAGCTGTCTTTAACTACAGCATTCACCATCAGTCGTGATCTGGAAATGCTGGGTATCATTGCAATTCTCTGAGCAAATAAACCTTCACCAATTGCACCAAGCGCTTTCTTGTAACCATCACCACTATCTAAATCTTTGGCAGTCATATGGAAGTATCGAATAGAACTGTTAGAAGATTCGCGGAACGAGCTAAAAATCCATGGATTGAAGTTTCTCACAGCGACCGACACAGGATGGTTATCTGGGTAGTCACCAACAGGTTTTCCTAATGAATAAAATGTAGTATAATTGTCAACAGTCCATGAGTCTGCATTAGCAAAATCTAATGCATTGGGGTCAAAAGTTTCATCGTTTACAAACAGTGGATCTCCTAATTCAGGAAAATCGATAGTCATCGGAAATGAAACATCATCAACCAATGTTAGGTCAGGAACTGGAACATATACTGGACAACCATTTCCTGTAGCATTTGCAACCATTGTTTTGTAATTACTGCTTATGGCCACTGCAGTTCCTGGGCAAGGATTGCTTTGGTCAACACTACTTCCATCATACGACGACCAATTATTGCTACCGGTTGCGCCGTTATAACCATTAATATAACCACCATATATGCCATCGTAGCTTAAGCCTCCTCCATAGTAGGATCCGCCGCCACTGCTCGTACCTGTAGGATTTCCGCCATCGCCACTACCACAAAACAATCCCCAGAGAAAATCACACCATCCTAAGCTCCCTTGATAAAAATGATTATAATCACCTGGAACGCCAAAGAAATAACCTACCGCTTCAGTTACCCATTTTAGCGCGTTCCAAATATCTTCGAAGATATTCATAGATTTATATTTCGCAGTAACAGCTTTTTTAGATGAGGAGTTTTGATAATTATCTAATTGGCTCTTCGAAATACTTCCAATATTTTTGACGTAGCTTTTTTGTAAAGTTTGAAATTGAATTTTATCATCTATTAGATTCCATTCGATTAATTTTCCCGTCCAAATATTGCCCTCACCGTTTTCTTTTGTAGGATCATCTGGAATAAAGTTAAGCATTACTGCTTTAAGGCTGTCACCAACTAAATCCGTTCTTTTTTTCAGGAAAAAAAGCATTGGCGGGTGCTTAGGATCGAAAAAACGAACAGTATCTGGCCCTGTTGGGGCAGAGGTAGATAAGGACTGTTTCTTACTCTCAGATGATGCTGCGTTGTAAAATGTTTTTACGGGTACCTTTACAACTGATACACCTTCAATTACTTTTTGTTCCGCCTTTGTCCAATCTGCAATAATGTAATTTCCTACCTTATTAGAGGAAATCCATCGTTTCAGAGCGTCATTTGAAATTGAATTTTGACTTGTGATAGTTTCACTAATTGTCAGATCAGCTTTTTGGTCCTTTCTACATGCGGTAAACAGAACAATCACCAACATGCATAAGGCAAGTAGTTTTTTCATGTGTTATGGTTTAGTTAAGATCAAAAGTAATATTATTTATGTAATAAATTATTAATATTATGAATAATTATTTTTTTATAAATATCAAGCTGGTCGCATAAGTGAAATGTAGTTTTAAAGTTGTTGATATTTGGAATAAGTAGAAATATTTGTATTTTAATTACGATGATTGATTGATATTTAATATCTCGATAGAATTCTATTTAAATGTGTTTGTATCGCAATGTAGAAGTTGCACTCGTCTTATTTGCGCAATATCAATAGCATAGTCTTGCTTAAATGAAAAACTTTTTATTCTCGAATATTCACATTTGGAGATGAATCGACTTGGTCCAAAAAAACGAGCCCGTTATATCATCTATAACGGGCTCGTTGGTTGATAGAAATTAGTTATATAATTATTCTGCCGCTGTAAATTTCAAGCAGCTTGGGCTATCTAATTGCACTTGAATGCCGCTGTTAGTTAAATGCCCATTGTTAGGGTTGATTTTGAAAACCACAATGTTATTGCTCTTTTGATTGGCTACCAGCAGGTACTTGCCCGATGGGTCGATGACAAAATTGCGTGGGTGATTACCCATGCTCGACTGGCGCTCTACAAAAGTGAGTAAGCCGGTTTCCTGGTTAATGGCATATACAATGATTTCATTAGCATCACCACGATTGCTGGCATATAAAAAGCGTCCATCCGGAGATACATGAATATCGGCACCGCCAATTTGCCCGGTAAAGCCATCGGGCAGCATGCTTACACTTTGCAATGCTTTAGGCTGACCATTGTTGTAATGATAAGCGAAGATATTGCCGCCCATTTCGGTAATGACATACATGTACTTTTTGTTAGGGCTAAAATCAATATGGCGCGGGCCCTCGCCGCCGGGTAAGCTGATGGCTGCCGGGGTAGATGGTGTAAGCGGTTGCGGTTGTGAAGCTTTGTAACGATAGATGTTTACTTTGTCGTTACCCAGGTTGCTAAACAGCAAATGCTTTTCATCAGGCGATAGCATAGCAATATGTACATGCGGTTTTTCCTGCCTTTGCTTATTAGGACCTAAACCTTGGTTGGGTTCCTGGATAATTTGTGAGGCCGGGTTTAACGAGCCATCTTTATTTACCGGGAACACGTATAAGTTGCCACCGGCATAGTTGGCGGTAAAAACATTTTTCTGGTCTTTATCAATCGAGATATAGCACGGCCCCGCGCCTGACACCTGCTTATTAATTAACTCAATTTTGCCCACCTTGGGCTCAAAAGTAAATGCGCTTACGCCGCCCTTACGGTCGTCGCCAATTTCGTTAACTGAGTAAACAAACTTACGGTTAGGCGATATACATAGGTAGGAGGGATTATCAACGCCGGTAGTACGATTTAAATAAGCTAAGCGGCCACTCTCGGTGTAAAAACGATAAACATATATACCGTCGCTACCATTACTGGTGTAAGTACCAATCAGTAAATCGAGCATTTTGGGTGGCTTGGGTTGTGCGGCCAGCAAGCCCGGCAGTAGGCACAATAAGAAAAGTAATTTTTTCATAGAACTCCAATTAAGAAAATGCAAAGTAACAAAAAAGCCTTTCCTGTAAAGAAAAGGCTTCAAAAGTTATGTAAGACGCGGGTAATGTTTGTGAGATTAAAGCGTAAAAGCAGGCTGTTCTATATTCCTGATTCTATACTCTTGCCTCTAAAAAACTATACCTGCACCAGGTGTTTCAGTTGGATAATTTCTTTTTCGTCCAGGTATCTCCAGCGGCCGCGTGGCAGGTCTTTTTTAGTAAGGTTGGCATATATGGTACGGTCAAGCTTTACCACCTCATAACCCAGGTGCTCAAAAATACGGCGAACAATGCGGTTTTTACCGCTATGTATTTGTATACCTACTTCGCGTTTGCTACCACCTTGCACATAGCTTACGGTATCGGGCTTAATAAAACCGTCTTCCAATTCTAAACCAAAGCTTATTTTGTTCAAATCGCCTTGGGTTAAGCTTTTGCTAAGTTCTACCTGGTAAATTTTGGTGATACTGTTACGCGGATGCGAAAGCTTGTCGGCCAGTTCGCCATCGTTGGTCATTAATAACAAGCCGGTGGTGTTACGGTCCAGGCGACCTACCGGGTAAATGCGCTCGCGACTGGCTTTTTCAACCAGGTGCATTACGGTACGGCGTTCCTGAGGGTCGTCGGTCGTAGTAATATAGTCTTTAGGTTTATTTAATAATACATAAACCATTTTTTCGCGTTTCAGTGTCTCGCCGTTATAGCGGATAACATCTTTAGCCGGGTCAACTTTAAAACCTAGTTCAGATACTACCTCACCATTAACCGACACTACGCCGGCAGCAATCAGCTCATCGGCCTTACGGCGCGAGCAAATGCCTGCATTAGATATATAACGGTTAAGCCTGATTAAGTGACTTTCTTCTTTATTGCTTTCTTTTTTGCGGCCTCTTAAAACGCGGGTTGGGCGTTCTTCGTTAAAGTCGCGCTGTTCATCACCGCGGGAAGTGCTGCGTTGCTCATCGCGTTCGCGGTAAGGCTTGTTTCTAAAGTCGGCTGGTTTTTCGCTCCAAGTGCGTGATGATGCAGTTGGCCGGCTATATCTTTTTTCGCCGCCCTCGTTGTTGTCGCCTCGTTTTTTAAACGAGGCGCCGCTTTTAAAGCCTTCGCCGGTGTTGCGTTTAAAGGTTTTGCCGCCTTCTGTACGGCTACCACCGCCAAAGGACCCTGCTTTTTTAAAGCCACCTTCGCTGCTGCGTTTAAATGGCCGGTCACCACCTTCGCCCTGGCTACTGCCGCGTGATGCAAAAGGCTTTTTATCGCCCGATGCGCTGTAGCTTCTTTTAGGCCGCTCCTCATTATTGAAGCTGCCGGTTGACGGTTTGCGCGATGCAGAATAAGGTCTTTTTTCAGAGTCGTTACCAAAGCGTTTGCCCGGTGCGCCGTCATCTGACTTTTTGAAACCCGAATTTGCATTGCGTGTGCGTGGAGAAGAGCTGTTGCGTGGCTGGTCGCCACTGCCGGTACGCCTGCCGGCTGATTTGTTGGACTTGTCGTCGCGACTGTTCCCTGGTTTTTTGAATACCATATTTTGTTGTTAAAGCTTTAAAAGCGGGGAGCAAAGGTACGAAAACTTGCTCATTAATAAAAAAAGTTTCCACATCAAAATCTGCGTTTACAGGCTGTAAATGTGCTGTTTTTGAAAGTTTTCAACACTGGGTAAAACACTAAGCCCGTGTAAGTGTTTGATAATGTGAAATGTTTGTTACCTTTGCACACACATCCTAACCTATATTGTTGAACTAACTTTTATTGAATGATCAAAAATCACCTACTTACGTGCTCCGTAATGTGCGTGCTGTTTATCATCTCAAAGCTTTTTGTTTTTAGTGTTCCCGACAAAAAGCCATTGAAAAACAGTCCTGTTCTTTTTAACATATTTGAGGTTAAGAAAAGTACAGAAGAAACTGCCCCTCTCAACTTTGCCGATGAGGAGGTGCCTGTAAATAACGCTAAAGTAAAGCGTAAACTTGACTACTCTATCTGGAAGCATAGTTATGACGAGATGCACACCGATGAGTTACAGGCCAAAGCCAATATATGGTTCCCGGTTATCGAACCAATTTTGAGGCTATATGGTATTCCCGACGATTTTAAGTATATACCATTGCTTGAATCAGGCTTTAAAAGCCACGTACGTTCGCCGCGGGGTGCTGCCGGTATATGGCAATTTATGCCCGCCACGGCCCGCGAGTATGGCCTTAAGGTTGGCCGGCGCAGAGACGAACGTTTAAATACCCGTAAATCTACCATTGCTGCCTGCAAATACCTTAAACAGTTGTATAAAAAATTTGACAACTGGACACTGGCTGCTGCTGCATTTAACGCCGGTGCATCGCGGGTACAAAGGGCCATCAACCACAAAAACAAGGGTAACTACTTTTATATGCACTTAAACCGCGAAACCGGTATGTACATCTATAAGCTGGTAGCCATGAAAGAAGTGATTGATTTCCCTGTCGAAAACGGTTACGACCAGGTTTGGGCAAACATGAAACCGTCCGAAGTTTTGTCAACAAACTAAAATATTTAGTAAATACGGAGCAAATCAGGCTGCCGTGCATTGTGCGCGGTGGCCTTTTTCGTATATTTGCATCTCTATTTGAGCTAATTACGGCGTTAGCAAAACTAAGCCGTGCTTTACAAGTTTAATACTTGTTTCTAAATATAATATGAGCGAAAAAACTGTTGACCTGGGCGAACAAAGTGAAGTGGAAGTGTACGGTGCCCGGGTACATAATCTAAAAAATATTGATGTTTCTTTTCCGCGCAACCAGCTGGTGGTAATTACCGGCCTGAGTGGCAGTGGCAAGTCGTCATTGGCGTTTGATACTATTTATGCCGAGGGGCAGCGCCGTTATATGGAAACCTTTTCGGCCTACTCGCGGCAGTTTATGGGCGGTATGGAACGGCCGGATGTGGATAAGGT
>CAXYKR010000331.1:0-13574 GCA_964277815.1 uncultured Mucilaginibacter sp.
GGTGACCGTCAGGCAATGATGCAAGCTATGCGCCCAGTGATGGAAGCTACTAATGCTAAATTAAAAGCAATATTAACTCCAGAGCAATATGCAGCTTTCGAGAAAGCAAACGCTGAAAGAATGCAAAGAATGCGTCAGGGCGGCGGTGCTCCTCCATCTCAAAAATAATTTTAAGGAAAGCGGCAAACAGCCGCTTTTTTTATTTTAGTGCAAATTTATTGGTTTGACGCACCAGGATTACATACAGCAAAAATTACAGAGCCGACAGCAAGCCGGCAATTACCGCAAACTCAGGCCAGAGAACGGACTAATAGACTTTTGCTCTAACGATTACTTAGGCTTCGCCCGCTCCAGTCAACTCGCTGAATTAATTCAAGACGAGATAGCTAGATATAATTCAATAATACCCAACGGCTCGACAGGCTCACGGCTGATATCCGGAAACACGGAGTATGCCGAAGACCTAGAAAAATGGATTGCTGACTACCACGATGCAGAATCTGGCTTATTGTTCAACTCGGGTTACGATGCCAACCTTGGTTTATTATCATCCTTACCACAACGCCATGATACCGTTATTCATGACGAACTGGCCCATGCCTCTATCATTGATGGTATCAGGCTTAGCAACGCCACACGTTATACGTTTAAGCACAACCATACCGATAGCCTGGAGCAGAAGTTAAAAGCGGCTAAAGGGCTTATTTATGTGGTTGTAGAAAGCGTATATTCCATGGATGGCGACCAAGCCCCCTTGGCAGCTATTAGTCGCCTTTGCAAGCAGTACGGTGCTGCTTTAATAGTGGATGAGGCCCATGCACTTGGTGTTTTTGGTAGAGGGCTGGTTAATCAGTTAAATTTACAGCATGACGTATTTGCTAGGATAATAACATTTGGTAAAGCCTTAGGCGCGCACGGCGCCGTGGTGCTAAGCTCAGCCTCGGTACGGGATTATCTGATTAATTTCGCCCGCTCGTTTATTTACACTACTGCTGCGCCTTTGCATCAGTTAGCAGCTATCAAAATGGGATATGCTTTTCTGACTAACGCTGATGCATTAATTAGCGACCTGTATCGAAAAATAGAATTATACAGGCGTCTTATGGATTCATCGTTCCCTACTGCTCAAAGTACAAGTGCCATTCAAACGGTAATTGTTGGCGGTAATGATGCCACCAGGGACGCAGCCCAAATCTTGCAGCGAAAAGGATTTGACGTGCGCCCTATTTTAAGCCCTACCGTAGCCCCCAGGACTGAACGATTGCGTATCTGCTTGCACACTTACAATACCGACGAACAAATTATCCAGTTAACAACTTTGCTTAAAAAATATTTACATGCCCGATAAAACACCATTATTTGTAACCGGTATCGGCACCGATGTAGGTAAAACCATCGTGTCTGCCATCCTGGTAGAAAAACTGAAAGCCGACTACTGGAAACCTATACAATCCGGTGACCTTGATAACAGCGACACTATGAAGGTGCAACGGTTAATCTCAAACCCGGTCACCCGCTTTCACCCCGAAGCCTACAGGCTTACCCAACCCTACTCGCCGCACAAATCGGCAGATTTGGACGGCGTAAACATCGACCTCAATCAAATTCAATTGCCCGATACCGAAAATCAACTCCTGATTGAAGGCGCCGGCGGACTAATGGTGCCGCTCAACAACGAGCAATTTGTGGTTGACCTGATTGAAAAATTTAACGCAGAAGTCGTTTTAGTGGTGAAACATTACCTCGGCAGCATTAATCACACCTTACTATCGCTGGAATTATTAAAGCAAAAAAAAATCAAGGTTAGAGCCTTGATTTTTAATGGGGATAGGGATGAGTATTCGGAGCGGGTAATCACATCAGGGCTACCTGACTCATGTCAAATTCTATATGTAACTCATCTTACAGAAGTAAATAATTATAACGTTGCCCTTGCTGCAGAAAACTTGAATTTATAAAGTATTATAATAGCTTACTATTTTAATTAAATCATCATCGGTTTTTAAAGACAAATTGTTTTTTTTGATGTATTCTTCTAACTGCGGCTGCTTATCTGATAAAATTGCCAAGATTGATTTTTTGTCTTTCTTCAATAAATTGGCTTTGTTAGACTGGTAAATGTAATAACGTGTTGAAGTATTGAAACTCTTATTTGACGTCATTGAGCCATATTCATTTTTTTCCTGAACCTTTTTAATACTCTTTTTTAACAGTTGCGTTTTACCGTCAACCAACACTTCAAAAAACGACTTAGAATCAAAACCTGGTACGTTGTTGTAGCCTTTACGATAATGATCAAGCACTTCCTTTCCATCTTTTTGATAGCTTAATGTAAAGTCGTTTACTCTGTCATCAAACCCCTTAACATCATCGTTACTCGACCTTACGTAAAGTTTATCTTCATAATCGCTATATTTTACATCAAGGTTGGTATAGGTTTTATTGTCGGCGGTTGTAACCGTTCCTTTAGCCCAGTCGGTTGTAGTAAAAGGCGTTCCCCTTATATCAGTAAAATCCTTTGTAAGTACCATTTGGTTACTAACATACGACCGAAACCCTTGGGCGCTTACCGACGTTATGCCGATGGCTGATAAAAAAGCAATGGCGAGAATTTTTTTCATATAACGCATTTTTAATAAGATGAATATAAGTATTTCACTTGTTAATTGTAAACAAAAAAAGACCTCCGCAGAGGTCTTTTTTTGTTTTTTCTGATTTAAGATTAATAACCAGGATTTTGTGAAATATTAGGATTTGCATCTGTTTCCGCTTGCGGGATAGGCAATATCCTTTTCGTGCTGCTTGCTGCTAATGTAGTAGCACGCGGGGCAGTTCCAGTCTGCGTAGGTCTAACCACGTCTAAGTTTAAACGAGTTAAGTCAAAATATCTTAATCCTTCAAAAGCTAACTCTTTTCTTCTTTCATTTACAATGGCATCTGCCAGAGCAGTACCACTACCAGTAAAGCCTGAGAAAGAAGGGTCGCGACGCTGCGCTACCTGATTTGCATATAAAATAGCGTTCGCAGCATCTCCAGTGCGAGCATAAGCTTCGGCCAAAGTCAATAATACTTCCGAATAACGAATGATTTTTATATCATCCTTCTCGTTTGCATTTGACAAGTTTGAATACTTGTTTACTACATAAACATTACCACGGGTTGCACTGGTTGTTAAAATCAAGTTTCTTCTTACATCCGTGCTTGAGTAAGAGTTGTAAAGCGCATCGTAAGCTAACAAATCGCCATAACCACCTTGTGCGTAGATGTAATCCAAGCCGTTAGTACCATTATTAGTGGCGTTATTAAGTGCAAGTTCAAAAATCGTTTCCTGCTTAGTGGTAGTAGCAGTTGGACTTGCCCAGTAACCAACATAATTAGCAGCAGTTGCTAATGTATAACCGCCATTGTCAACTACAGATTTAGCGGCAGTAATAGCATTGGCATAATCGCCTTTGTACAAGTAGGCACGTGCCTGAATAGCTTTTGTTGCATATTTAGCAATATAGTTAGAATTAACTGCGTGCCCGGTTACTCCTGAAGTCGGCATCAACGTAAAAGCACTATCTAAATCGCTTATAATTTTATTATAAACATCAGTTACTGTAGCACGGCTTGGCCTAACCTGCGGACCGGTAACAAAAGTAGGCTGGGTAACCAATGGTACGCCTGGTGCGTTAGGATTTACAGTAAATGGCTGTGCAAAGAAATTAACTAATTGCAAATAGCAAAGCGCACGGGCAGCATAAGCCTCGCCACGTAACTGATTGGCGTTATTTGTTGATGCTATTGAAGCACCTGCATAGATAATACGGTTGGCCTGCGCAATTGAATAATACCCTTGTGTCCAGATGTTTGATGCCTCTGCATTGGTGGCAATATAATTATATTGCATTTGTGCCAGGTAACGGCCTGAGTTGCTGTTTGAAATGTACGCATTGTCAGCTAACTCATCTCCTAACACAGGTATGTCACGACCGAAGAAAGAACTGCTACGCATCGTTGCATACATACCGTTAACGGCATCTGCCATATCGTTTTCATTCTTTATTGCATCATTAACAGGTAGAGATTGCGGAGGATTTTCATTTAAAAAATCCTTACTGCAAGAACTCACCAAAGCAGTTCCTGCCAATAATATATATATATATTTTTTTAAGTTCATTGTAGTAATTTTTATAGACCAACATTTATACCAACGGTGAATGTTTTAACTTGGTATACGTCCAGGTTATTGGTACCGTTTGGACCACGCTCCGGATCAAACGGTAAACGTTTATCGTAAGTTTTGGTCCAAAGGTTAGTACCGCGTCCGTATAAGTAAAGTCTTGATAATCCAAGTTTCTTAATGGCCGCTAAATTTTTAAATTCATAACCTACCACCAAGTTTTTCAAACGAATAAAATCACCGTAGTAAAGATCACGGGTTGAAAAGTTAGATGACTGTCCTGCATTCATACCATTGTGAGTATAACGTGGTACATCAGTAATTTGACCAGGTGTAGTCCAACGATTAGCGTAGGTATAGTAATACTTGTTATTATCAAAAGCGGTACCGTCTTTTAAATAATAACCCCATGAAGCATCATTTACCATATTACCAAAGTTGTAGTAGAAGTCAGTAGTTAAAACAACACCTTTGTAAGTGAAAGTGTTATTAAAACCACCAAAAATCTTCGGATCTGATTGTTTGCCATCTACACGCTGCGCTGCTGCATAATTGTTGGTAGTTGCAGTACGGGAACCATCGGTATACCACAAAGCTTCACCGTTTGCGGGGTTAACACCGGCGTAAATCCTCGCATAATAGCTGTTCAAATCGCGACCTTCGATGTAACGGAACGGACTCGAAATGATTGGTTGCTTATTTACCAGTTTCAACACTGTATTAGCGTTGTGAGAGACGTTAAAATTAGTTGTCCAGTTAAAATCCTGAGTTTTTATAACGGCGCCTTTTACTGTGAACTCAATACCTCTGTTACGCATTTCGCCAACGTTTTGTGTAATGGTAGAGAAACCTGTTGTTCTTGATAAAGGTGCATTTAAGATTAAGCCATCAATCTCGTTCTGGTATAAATCGACGATGAAGGTAAAACGATCTTTAAAGAAACCGAAGTCCATACCCACGTCATATTTCTTTTGGCTCTCCCAGGTAAGATCTACGTTACCGATGGTGTTAAAGTTTTGACCATTTGCGCCGGCATAGTTCTGAGCAGTACCGTAACCTGCAGTTGGACGTGCAGCATAACTGCCTAAGCCTGATGCGTTACCAACAGAACCAGCAGATGCACGTAATTTAGCGCTTGACAGAACATTTTGAACTTTAAAGAAATCTTCCTGATCAATGT
The DNA here is from genome assembly GCA_964277815.1 of uncultured Mucilaginibacter sp. Classification (GTDB taxonomy): domain Bacteria; phylum Bacteroidota; class Bacteroidia; order Sphingobacteriales; family Sphingobacteriaceae; genus Mucilaginibacter. Next base: position 5,346 of record CAXYKR010000331.1, read on the forward strand.
TCCAGGCACCACCTACTGAATAGAAATTGCCATAACGGTTGTTTTCACCAAAAACAGACGAACCATCACGACGGAAAGATCCACTTAATGAATAGCGGTTTTGGAAATTAATGGCGGCTGTTGCAAACAAACCATTGTAAGCATAACGATCAAACGTTGCGTTACCTGCAATAGGCGTAGCTGCTACTGCTGATACAGTTAATGCCGGCTGGTTAGGGAACAGGTTGCTTTGCGCGTTAATAAAGTATCCTTTAGAACGCTGCGCCTCGTAACCAACTGATGCATCGATATAAAAATCTTCAACCCCTTTAACGTTGTAACGATATGATAATTGGTTACGAACTAACCAGTTAAAATAACGGGTATAGTAATCATAGCCACGACCACCCGCTGTACGGCCATCACCCATTACAGGGTTATCAAAACGATTTTCTTCTAAGGTATTGTAGTCAACACTGGCATAGCTGGTAAATTTTAATTCGTCCCAGATAGTCCATCTCAATTGTGTGTTACCTAAAATCCTGGTTTGCGATAAATGCTTTTTGTCGTTTTGAGCTAAGTAAAGGTTATTGAAGCTACTTGGAAAATTAGTTACACCAGAACGGCTTGTATTAAGTGAACCATCATCATTATAAGCTAATTGAAAAGGACGTAAGAAATATACGTTACCTACCGGGTTGGAAAACGCACCACCGTTTGCAGGTGAATTTTGGTCAACATTTGAAAAGTTAAGATTAGTTGATACACTGAAGCGTTTGCTTATTGTTTGATCAACGTTTAACTGACCTGTATATCTTTTCAATTCAGATTTGATGATTGTAGCCTGTTGCTCAAAAAAGCCGGCTGAAGCATATACGCGTGTATTTTCAGAACCACCGTTTAGTGAAACGTTGTATTGTTGCTGTCTGCCTTTACGCGTTAGCAAATCATACCAATCGTTACTACGCGGGCCACCTACATAAGAAGCAATTCTCTGAGCAGGATTTGTAAAACTGGTTGGGTTATCAATAGCTGCATTATTCTCACCTTCGGTGAATAATTCGCGATACTGCGCAGCAGTGAGCGGTTTACCTGCATCAGGAATTGGCAGGTTGGCTGTAGTACCACCTTCGGCATCAAAACGTACAGATGTTTTACCTGCTTTACCACGCTTGGTATTAATAACAATAACGCCGTTAGCTGCTCTTGCACCGTATATTGCAGTGGCAGTCGCATCTTTAAGCACTGTTACGCTTTCTATATCATTCTCGTTAATACCAGCCAATACGTTTGATGTAGTGTTCACACGAGATAAGTCGCCAGAATTAATAATCATCCCGTCGATAACGAAAAGGGGCTGAGAACTCAGGTTGATAGAGTTAGTGCCGCGAATACGTACCGGAACGTTTGCACCAGGCTGGCCACTGTTTAACGAAATGTTTAAACCAGCAACCTCGCCCTGCAAAGCTTGCAAAGGAGTAGAAAATGGTTTATTCTCGTTTTCGGCACCAGAAACCGTTGCAGCAGCACCAGTGTAAGCTTTTTTTGCCTGTGTTGCGTAACCGTTAGTTACAACAACCTCGGTTAACATTCGGGTATCAGACTTTAAGCGAATTGGAGGAAAATTTCCGGTAGGAACAGCTACTCGTTGAGTAGTAAAACCAATGTAAGTAAATTCCAGCGTTTGCCCAGTTGAAGCATTCACCGAAAAAACACCATCACCATCCGTTAATACTCCCTGATTGGTACCCTGTATTTTAACAGACACCCCGGGCAGTGGCTGACCATCATCAGCACTTGTTACTTTACCCGTAATTTTTCTGCTTTGCGCATAGGTGTAATTAGAGACACCAATACTTAAAGCAAGAAGAAATAGTAAAATTTTCTTCATTTGTTAATTGATTTGTGTTAATAAAATAGTTTCGAAGGCGAAAATTATGAATTATTCACAACAAAAAAGAGTTTAAACTCTAATTGTTTGTCATTTTAACGATTTTCTTATCATTTATATTAAAAACACGTTAAGTCAGCAAACCCTATCAGTAAAAAAAACACATACTTATGATTAACTTAACGCATACATCAAAAAAGCAGATAAGCCGGATAAAATTTCATTTAAACATTTAATCCGGCTTATTTTACAGCAGAATCTAAGATTTTTTACATCCTCTCAGGCACCTGTATGCCCAATAACGCCATCGCTTGCGCAATAACTTGCGCTGTAGAAGCCGATAATTGCAGCCTGAAACTTTTCAAATCTTCTGTTTCGGCCTGCAGTATTGATTTATCGTGGTAAAATTTATTGTAGGCTTTGGCGACTTCGTAAGTATAGTTAGCTACCGTAGCCGGGTTAAATTCTTTAGCAGCGGCGGCTATCGCCTCTGGGTATTGGCTAAGCAAAATAATCAAATCACGCTCGACCGCATCTAAGTTCTCGGGTAGCTGCGTTAGTTGATAGTCTCCTCCCCTGCTTAGGACTGATTTGATACGGGCATGCGTGTACTGGATAAACGGACCGGTATGTCCCTGCAGTTCTATCGACTCATTCGGGTCGAACAGCAAACGCTTTTTGGCATCTACCTTCAGCAAAAAGTATTTTAGCGCACCCAAACCAATCACCGGAAAGAGTGCTTGTTTTTCCTCTTCGGTTAAGTCAAGCTTTTTCTCTTGCTTATCAAAGTATTCTTCGGCGGTAGTCACCATATCGTCCATCAGGTCGTCGGCATCAACCACCGTACCCTCGCGCGATTTCATTTTGCCTGAAGGTAAGTCGACCATACCATAGGATAAATGGTATAAACCCTGCGCCCAGCTCTTACCTAACTTCTGTAAAATCAGGAAGAGCACTTTAAAGTGGTAATCCTGCTCGTTACCCACTACATAAATCGACTCGTCCATACCGAAGTCGTTGTATTTCAGTTGAGCGGTTCCTAAATCCTGAGTAATGTATACTGATGTGCCGTCACCACGTAATACCAGTTTCTGGTCCAACGCATCAGCTGTCAGGTCAATCCACACCGAGCCATCTTCCTTTTTAAAGAACACGCCTTTTTCCAGACCTTCTTCAATAATATCTTTACCTAACAGGTAAGTGTTCGACTCGTAGTAAAGCTTATCGAAATTGACACCTAACTTTTTGTAAGTTTTGGCAAAGCCATCATATACCCAGGTGTTCATGGTCTTCCAAAGTTCAATCACCTGCTCATCGCCCGCTTCCCACTTTTGCAGCATTTGCTGCGCTTGCTTCATTAATGGCGCTTCACTTTGAACTATATCCTTGATTTCGTCTTTCTCTTTCTCAATCTTATCTTCCAAGTCTATAGCAGACTTTAAAAGTTTGTTAAGATGCTTACTTTTTTCTGCTTGTTGCTCCGGTGTAAACCCATCAATGACAGCTTTGATGACATCTTTTACTGACGAATTGCCATCAATCAAGCTTTCATAAACTATTTCAAACCCATCCCCAAACTTGGTTATCTCTTTACTATCCAAACCAGACACAACTTTGGCTATCTCAGCTTTAAGTTTATCCATAATATTTAAGTGCCCGCGCAATGCGATTTCCTTTTTCTCCGGGAAGCCAGCAGTGTCATTTGCGAGAAGTACCCGCTTTAATACAGGCGCTACCTGACTTTTTAGCTCCCTATCAAAAATCACATAATATTTACCTACCAAATGGTCACCCTTCATTTGTGCAGATTCTGGCGTTTCGCCGTTGCCAAACAGTTGCCAGGCCAGCATGGATTTACAAATATGAATGCCCCTATCGTTCACCAAATTGGTTTTGATAACTTCATAACCCGCGGCATCTAAAATGGCTGCTACCGAATAACCTAACAAGTTGTTGCGCACATGGCCCAAATGCAGTGGCTTATTGGTGTTGGGCGACGAGTACTCTACCATTATCTTTTTACCATTTTTAGGCGCCACGCCAAAGCCAGATTGAGCCACGGTCTCTTGATAAACCTTGAGCCAGTAATTATCAGCTATAACTATATTTAAAAAACCTTTTACCGTGTTATAACCCGCAACTTCGGGAACGTTGGCCTCCAGATACGCACCAATTTCGTTACCGGTTTGCTCGGGCGATTTTTTGGAGAAGCGGGTAAAGGGGAAAGTAACGATGGTTACCTGACCTTCAAACTCCTTGCGGGTTTGCTGCAGGTTTACATCTTGTGCGGTAATTTGGGTTTGATATAGTTGCGCTACGGCTTGCAGGGTTGCATCGATAATAAAATCCATGGGGCAAAATTAGTTAAATCTACTTAACCTACCGCCAATAATCATTTTGATTAAGAAATGAATACCTTTGGTTACTTCTATAATTCTTATGACTTCACCGGCTAATCAGTTAAACTTAAATGTAAGTTCAGAGATTGGCACTTTGCGTGCCCTGTTAATTCATAGTCCAGATAGCGGATTGGGTAAGGTTGTCCCGTCTAAAGCACAGGACTGGCTTTTCGAGGATATTGTGCATTTAGATACCATGCGCAGAAACGAGTACGACTATTATATTAAGTTGCTTCTCTATTTTCTGGACCCCGGTAAAATTAAAGGACAACTACAGCAAATTGACAGTGCCGACAATCAGCGCAATTTTTACAAGCCTGACCATCAAGAGTTTTACAGCTCGGACAAGGTGATTGAGATACAAACTTTACTGGCCGAGATTCTACAGGATGATGTTATCCGCGAAAAGCTTACCGCTTCGGTATGTGCTATTGAGAGCTGTAACTACCGCTTACAACAGCAACTCTATAAAACCGACCCGGTCGAACTGGCCAAAATATTTATCTCCGGCTCGCTGTATAAAGACAACCTGATTTTTGCGCCTATCCCTAACCTCATTTTTTCGCGGGATATTGGCATCACCATCAATAATTTTATCCTGATTAATAAGCCGGCTAAAAAGGCCCGTTCGCGCGAAACGTTGCTGGCCAGATATATTTTGTTTAACCACCCGCTGTTTACCGGTTCGCGCGAGCATATTCTGGAGATTACCGACCCGGTACAGCACTTTCTACGTCCAGGTAAAGAGCAGGATGAAAAAACAACACTCGAGGGCGGCGACGTAATGGTAGTGAGCAAAAACCACGTCATCATTGGCTGCAGCGAACGCACCTCATTAGGCGGCGCCCACGAAGCTATCAAACTGTTGTTTGAAAACAAGGTTGTAGAAAAGGTAACCGTGTTGAAGATACCGCACAAGCGCGATTATATGCACATTGATACGGTGTTTACGCAGGTAAAACGCAATGTATGGGTGATTTTAGGTTCGTTGGGAAGAGCCGACATGTCAGTATCCGCCTCCGACCCTTTGAGTTGGTTTGGCGACAAACGCCCTAAAGATAAAACTGAAATTGTACAGTTTATTAATGGGCACGAACAGCCAATATCATTCAGTTGCATTGAAGAATTACTGAACGATATCAGCCGGAACGATTTGGGAAGTACAGAGCCAACACAATTCATCTATTCGGGAGGAAATAACTTCCCGTTTGATGCCCGCGAACAATGGACAGACTCGTGCAACCTGCTTGCCTTGAGAGAAGGCGTAGTATTGGGTTACGACCGGAATGATAAAACCGTTGAAGCGTTTAAGCAATCAGGTTTTTCGGTAGTAAAAGTAGCGGATTTACTTCAACAATTTGAAAACGGTGGTTTAGATCCTCATACCATGGAAGACACATTGATACTGATGCCATCGTCAGAGTTGTCACGTGCACGTGGCGGTTTCCATTGTATGAGTTTACCGCTGGTGAGGGATAATATCAGCTAAGCACCTTATAGATTTTTAAATGCAAATCGTTCTTAAATTTTCAGATAAAACTTGGGAACGATTTCACCATCAATCCATTGAATCATGAGTCAGACTACCTCTAAAATATTAATGATCAGGCCGGCCAGCTTCGGCTTCAACGAACAAACGGCCGAAAGCAACGCTTTTCAGCAAAGCCAGGCAGCTATACCCGAGTCTGCGCAAGCAGCATTGAAAGAATTTGATGCCTTTGCCGATTTGCTGAAAAGCAAGGGAGTTGATGTACATATAATTAACGACACCATTGAGCCGCACAAGCCTGACGCTATATTCCCGAACAACTGGATATCCTTCCATGATAACGGTGATGTCTTGCTCTACCCTATGCAAGCCGAAAACCGTCGCCTGGAACGTCGTGAGGATATCGTCAGGAAACTGGAGGAGCAGTTTACCGTAAAGCACATCATTGACTTAAGCCGGTTTGAACTCGAGAACAAATTTTTAGAAGGCACCGGCAGCATGGTGCTTGACCGCGAAAACCTCATTGCCTATGCATGCATTTCGCCGCGCACCGATAAAGAAGTACTGGATGCTTTCTGCAAACATTTAAATTACACCCCGGTTACTTTTACCGCAACTGATGCTCACCAGCAGGCTATCTACCACACCAACGTGATGATGTGCGTGGGTAAGCAGTTTGCCGTGGTTTGCCTAGACACTATTAAGGACGAAAATGAAAGACAAACGGTCACCAAATCATTGACCGATGCCGGAAAAGAAATTGTTGACATTACACTGGAGCAAATGAACCATTTTGCCGGCAACATGCTCGAAGTGCAGGGAACTGACGGTAAAAGCTTACTGGTGATGTCGAAAAGTGCGCACCAATCGTTAACCACTTCGCAGACTGACCAGTTACAGCAGTATGCCGAAATCGTATCGGCTGATTTGACAACGATTGAAACTCTCGGTGGTGGCAGCGCCCGCTGTATGCTGGCCGAAATTTACCTGCCGGCACCAAATTAACCAAACTGATAGGCTAGTGTTTTACGCTTTCGTAAACAATATATCAATCTATCAGCTTGTGTTTCTTAATTTAAGATATAACTTCAAATGGATTAACGCGCCCATATTTATATAAGCTTTTGATTTTTAATAAGAACTTCTATTTCCATATGAAATCATCAAAACATCGCGCCACCAGTACTTAAAGGGGATAATAGAATGCAATTTATAGCAACATAGCTTCCATCTGAAAAGTTAGTTATATTAAATATGGATTTTGCCGATTGGTTATATCTCGCCTGTCGCATTCGATATATTGACTTCATCTCATCAGTTAGCTGGTTTGCCTCAGCATTATGGTAGGACCCGTACTGATTGCCACAACCTTCATCAGCAATGATTTGAAGCGGCTGTATATAAGTTTTGCCGCGAAAATCTTGTGGATGTGCTAATCGATATTTTGCATTGAGTTCTTTGAATGCATTCTTTAATGCATCTGAAATGAAAGGTGGCGTTGATCTGGTAAAGGCAAGATTTGAAATCTTGCCTTGGCTATTTATATTGAACTTTACAAAAACGCCTATTTCGCTACAAGTAGAAAGCAAAGAGTCTTTATTTGGCTTGTAATGATTAAGCATTTTTATACCGACCACACCGATGTCAGTTATTAAAGAATCTTGTTTAATACTTGATTGGGCAAAGCTGAATTTGCTTATTAAAACGAGTAAAAGGATAAATAATGATTGTCTCATAAATTAAGTTTTAAGGACAAAGTCTTCCCTCAAGGCCGGCTCGTTGAGTTTCATACGTTAGCTGTGCTCGACCTTCTGAAGTGCCTAATTTACTCAACGCTTGGGCATACTCTGTCGGATGATAATCTTTAAAATCTTTGACACCATTTATAGCCAAATCAATAGCATCAGATGTACTTGTTCCAAAGACATCATGTAGCAATTGAGCAACTCCTTGAGCGTAATGCTCAACCATTTCTGCATGCTGTAAAGGAGAAGATACATTGGAGCCATTCGATAGCATATACGAATGTAGAATTTCATGAATTAATATAGCTGCCTTGTAGTCCTGACTTGCATCGCTTGGAAGTAATTTTGTATTGACCCTAATTACATATTCAATGTATTTTATTCCATTAACCGAGGTTACGTTACCTTTCATTGCCTTGGCTGGCGCTCCATTTGTGTTCTCGTTTTCGATGAAATGTAGATTCACCTTATCGGACGAATTAAATGTACTCTAAATAATGTTAGCAATTTCGCCCTTTAAATTTTTGTTAGTCAACTTATCAGCAACAACTCCATTGCAACCTGTCAATTCATTTATAATATCTTTCAGTGCCGGATCATTCGGATCAGGTAGCGGGGGCAGAGGGAAAAGTGGCTCACCACCACCTTCTTGGCCCGGGGCACGCCCTTCATCATAACAAGTGGTTGTGGCGCTATATTCCCAATGATAGTAGCACGTCATATAGC
>CAXYKR010000332.1:0-7006 GCA_964277815.1 uncultured Mucilaginibacter sp.
TGGTAAACAAATCACCATTAATACTACACTTGCCGTTATCAAAATCTGACAAAGTACAACCGGCGGGCAAGTATAAAGTACTGCCATCTTTTTGTTTGGTAACGGCAGTTATCGGTTGCTTGGTCAATACCGGCTTTTCTTGCTGTAGCTTTTTGAAATCTTCAGCATTTAGCGCTGTAAACTGCACACGGCTTATCCAACCCTCGTATTCATCAAACGCAGTAATAATCTTTACCCACTTATCTTGCTGCTCGGTTACGGCGTAAGTTTCGCCGAACAACAACTGCGACACCATTTCGCTGCGCTCACTGCCTTCGGCCCTTATCGGGATAATAGCGATTTTGCTGATACCGTATTCCATGCTACTAAGTTATAAACTACTTGCGTTATACAAAAAAAGGGATACCAACGGCATCCCTTATATATTCTTTTGTTGGCAGGTTATTAACCTTCCATGTGCAGCCATTGTTTCTTGGCTAACAGCTCTTCTTCAGTTTCGCGAACGTTTTCATCGTCTACACAACAATCAACCGGGCAAACCGCAGCACACTGAGGCTCATCATGGAAACCAACACACTCAGTACACTTATCAGGTACGATGTAGTAAATATCGTCAGAAATTGCAGCCTGAGCCTCATCAGCATTCAGTGTATTGCCATCGCCAAAATCAATAACACCTTTTAACTCAGTGCCGTCAGAGAAACGCCATGCAGCGCCGGCATCATAAATTGCATTATTTGGGCATTCCGGCTCACATGCTCCGCAGTTTATACATTCGTCTGTGATTACAATTGCCATATATCTTTATCGCTAATATCTTATTATTCTGTTTACTTTTGCCTACCGCAAAAAGGCTTGCAAATATAACAAAAAAATCTGTTGTGGGTTTCCACTTCCTTACAGTATATATGTCAATTTTCAACAAATCATATTTAATCCAAATATTAACCGAATTAGGCCGTAGGTTATCTCAGCCGGATGCGCAATTGCAGCAACTGGCAGCTACTGAGCAGCACCTAAACCCTTGGTTTACCCCGCAAAATGTGGAGCAGGCTATTCGGGCGATTGCTTCAGCGCTTAACGAGGCCGATTTGGAGCAATGGCTTTCGGCTTATAACCTAACCGAACATGAGCCTAAAAAAGTCGGTCTTATCCTGGCCGGCAACATCCCTTTAGTTGGATTTCATGATGTGCTTTGTGTGCTGGTAAGCGGTAACATCGCCCAGATTAAAGCCTCCTCGCAAGATGCCCGCTTAATCAGGTACGTGCTGCAAGTGCTTGCCGATATTGAACCCGCCTTTGCAAACCGCTACCAGTTTGTAGAGCGGCTGGAAGGTTTTGATGCCATTATTGCCACCGGCAGCAACAACACCTCCCGGTATTTTGAATATTATTTCATTAAGGTTCCGCACATCATTCGCAAAAACCGCAATAGCGTAGCCCTGCTCACCGGCGAAGAAAGTAAAGAGCAACTGCACAATTTAGGCAAAGATATTTTTGGTTATTTCGGCCTGGGCTGCCGTAACGTGTCAAAATTGCTGGTACCGCAGGGATATGATTTTGTGCCGTTTTTTGAGGCTATTGAGCCTCACTACGCCATCAGTCAGCATTATAAATACCATAATAACTACGACTACAACAAAGCCATTTACCTGGTAAACCGCGATAAACACTTCGACAACGGCTTTTTGCTGTTGAAAGAAGACGCTCGCTTAGCCTCTCCATTGGCTGTAGTTTTTTACGAAGAGTACGCTGATTTGGCTGCAGCCCAACAAACACTAACTGACCTGAAAGACCAGATACAGTGCGTGGTGAGTACAGCCCCGGTTCAAACCGACAACCAGGTAGTTGATTTTGGACAAAGCCAGCAACCGGCTTTATGGGACTATGCCGACGGAATAGATACACTGCAATTCTTGCTGAATCTTTAATTTTACCTATTTTTGAAAGGCATGTATATCATCAAAGTAAAAGGCGTTGCCAAGATACCCGACTACGTACAGTTGCGTGACGATAAGTTTACGCTGCTGGCCTATTTCAGGGTCGACCGTCCGGAAAAATCACTGGATAAAGTGGGTTTGGGCGACCGGGCCGATTACATTATGAATTTAATCAAAGATTTGCCTTTTGGCGAGATAATGAAACTTGAACTGTAGAAGCAAATGATTGGAAACTCCGTTATAAAACTGCAAAACGTTGATATTTTTCAGCAAAAGCACCTGGTACTGCAAGATGTTAACCTGCACATCGACAAAGGCGATTTTGTATGGTTGATTGGCCAGACCGGGTCGGGTAAAAGCAGTTTGTTAAAGGTGATTTATGGCGATATCAGCATTACTACCGGCGAAGGCCATGCCGGCGGTTATGACCTGAAAAAACTGGCTGGCCGCGATGTGCCTTTTCTGCGCCGCAAACTGGGTATCGTTTTTCAGGATTTTCAATTACTGACCGACCGCACCATCGAGCAAAACCTGCAGTTTGTGATGAAAGCTACCGGCTGGAAAGATAAAGCCCTGATTGCCGAACGCATCCGCGATGTACTGGACAAGGTAGGCTTACGCTCAAAAATTAAGAAAATGCCTCACGAAATATCGGGCGGCGAGCAGCAGCGGGTAGTTATTGCCAGGGCTTTACTAAACGACCCCGAAATTATTCTGGCCGACGAACCTACAGGTAACCTTGACCCCGACACCTCAGAAGAAATTGTGATGCTGCTGAAGCAAATCAGCCAGTCGGGCACGGCGGTCTTAATTGCTACACACGATTATCATATCATCCGCACTTTTCCGTCACGCATTATTAAATGCGAGTCGGGCAAGGTGTTGGAGGATGTACAAATTAATTAATATCAACATCCGGCCGGCAATAATAAGAGCAGAAACGAACTATCATCGCACTGTTTTGATTATTGCCGGTTTTTCACTTCCGTCAGAGCACTGCCACCGGCACACTGTCATATCTGCACGGCAACCGACAAGCCTGCTTATTTAATTGAAACTTACTGACAGCCTGACTGCTTTGCAGCAATGGCAAGGTACTTGATTTGCACTACCATCATGAACTTTAAAGACATGTTTAACAAAAATAAGAAGCAGGAAGAACCTACTACTGAAGATTTAAACAACGTGAATACCGAAAACACCCAACCCGAAGAACAGGCTGAAAATCCTTTGGCCGACGAGCTTAATGTAAATACCAGCGAAGCTGCCACCGAGCCTTCTGCCGAAGTTAAACTGAAAGAAGACCTGACGCTTGCTAACGATAAATACCTGCGTTTATACGCTGAGTTTGATAACTATAAACGCCGTACTACCAAAGAGCGGGTTGAGCTGCTGCAAACTGCCGGTAAAGAAGTAATTGTTTCTATGCTGCCTGTAATTGACGATTTTGAGCGTGCAGTGAAAGCTATGGAAAACGCTACCGATATTAATGCCGTAAAAGAAGGCGTGTTGCTGGTACAGTCTAAATTAAAAAGCATCCTGACCCAAAAAGGTCTGAAAGAGATGGACGCCAAAGGCACCACGTTTGATGCTGACATTCATGAGGCAATTACAAACATACCAGCCCCTACCGATGACCTGAAGGGCAAAGTGGTAGACGAACTGGAAAAAGGTTATTACCTGAATGACAAAGTGGTTCGGTTTGCCAAAGTAGTGGTAGGCGCGTAGTTACCTGGGTGACGATTGGATTGGTGAAGGACTGATTTTATTGATTAAAACACGAGTGAAGTTTGAATAGTAAACTATTGATTAAAGACTTAATCTCTCATGGTGCCTATTCAACCATTTACTCCCTGATATAAACAGACATGGCAAAGAGAGATTATTACGATATACTGGGTGTATCTAAAGGAGCCAGCGAGGATGAAATTAAAAAAGCATACCGCAAAATGGCTATTAAGTATCACCCGGATAAAAACCCGGGCGATAAGGCAGCCGAAGAATCATTTAAAGAAGCAGCCGAAGCTTACGAGGTTTTAAGCAAGCCCGACAAGCGCCAGCGCTATGACCAATTTGGCCACGCAGCTAACGCACAATCGGCTAATGGCGGTGGTTACGGCGGTGGCGGCATGAATATGGACGACATATTCAGCCAGTTTGGCGATATTTTTGGTGGCGGTAGTCCGTTCGAAGGCTTTTTTGGCGGCGGTGGCGGCGGCAGGCAACAAGGCGGCGGTGGTCGTAGGGTAGCCCGTGGCACCAACCTGCGTATCAAAGTACGTTTAACACTCGAGGAAATTGCCAACGGTGTTGAAAAGAAAATAAAAGTAAACAAACAGGTAGTTTGTAATACCTGTGATGGTACAGGCGCTAAAGACAAGTCGTCTTTCCAAACCTGTAAAACCTGTGGCGGCTCGGGTGCCGTGCGTAGGGTAACCAATACTATTTTGGGCCAGATGCAAACTACCAGCACCTGCCCTACCTGTAACGGCGAAGGCAGCACCATCACCTCAAAATGTAATGTTTGCCATGGCGACGGCGTAGTTAGAGGCGAAGAAACCATCAGCATTAACATACCTGCCGGTGTAAGCGAAGGCATGCAATTAAGCATGAGCGGTAAAGGTAATGCAGCCCCGCGCGGCGGTGTACCCGGCGACTTGATTATCCTGATTGAGGAAATTCCGCACGAAACGCTGAAGCGTGACGGAAATAACGTCATTTACGACTTGCACGTTAACTTTGTGGATGCCGCGTTAGGTACCAGCGTTGAAGTACCTACCATTGATGGCAAAGCCAAAATTAAAATTGAGGCTGGAACTCAGGGCGGACGTATTTTACGTTTAAAAGGCAAGGGCGTGCCCGAAGTAAACTCCTACCACCGTGGTGACCAGTTAATACACATCAACATCTGGACACCGAAAGCCTTGAGCCGCGAAGAGCGGGATTTGCTGGAGAAACTGCAAAACTCTCCTAACTTTAAACCCAACCCCGGCAAAAACGAGAAGAGCTTTTTCGAACGAATGAAAGAGTATTTTGAATAATCACCATTCGGTGTAAATAATATAAAAGCAGCGTCGGCAAATATCATGCAGGCGCTGCTTTTTTATTGGGGCTTTCTCACTCTGTTGAAACTAAAACGACCTCCCAATTTACATTGAAAGGTCGTTCTTTGTGAATTATCAACGGTTAACTCCGGGATACTTTGAAGCCGTCGGGCGATACTGCCCAGTCTACAAAACGAGCCCGTTTGTTAATCGGGTTTGTAGTTAAAATAGTTTTTACGCGCGATGCGGCTTCTGCATCTTTGGCAAAAATGAGCATATAACCACCGCCGCCGGCTCCTAAAAGCTTACAGCTAATGATGTGTTCGGTAATCAAATCAATGATAGCTTGTGTTTCGGGCGTATTAGTACCGCTATCCAAACGCTGGTTAAGTATCCAGCTTTTGCCGATAGACAGAGCTATATTATTCAGATTACCATACTGGAATGCTTCAAAAGTTTTTTCGGCATGATGATTCATCTCCTCCAATATGCTCAGGTAACGGTTGCCGTTCAGGAACATACCTTTTACAATCTCAGCCAGGATATTTTTAGCCATCCGGGTTATGCCTGTATAGTAAAGCAGTATCGTAGATGATGCCGTAGGGTCAGCAAACAAATGGTCTGGCGCCCATCGAACCGTTGGTTCCTGAATGATACCCGGCTTGCTTTCCAACAGTTTGATACCGCCAAAAACACCGCCATACTGATCCTGCCAACCGCCGCCGGTAGTTAGCATTTGCTCTAGTACCAGGGTACGCGAGCAAATCATGTACTTGTCCCATTTCAGGTTGCAAAAATCGCTTAGGGTGCCTAATACAGTGCTGGCTAAAATAGAACTTGTACCCAAGCCCGAACCTTTAGGGATAGCAGCCAGCAAAGATATCTCGATGCCGGAACCGAATGCCTGTAACTGTTCGGCCAACGTATTGTATTTCACTGCCGAAAACTCAGGGTTAAACCCGGCCAAACATAAAGCGGCTTTGGGTATACTAAAAGCCGAACCTACTGCGGTGTTATAATCGTTTAGTTGCTCAAAGGTGGTAATGTCTTCCTTTACGCCCAAATCAATAGAACGCAGCGTGATCACAAACTCCTCGCAAGGTTTGATGAATACCTGTAGTGGCGGCTGCCCGTTTAGTTCAACAGCCAGGTTTACTACTTTACCACCATTAATGAGACAGTTAGGCGGGGTGTCTGTCCAGCCACCGGCTAAATCCAGCCTGATTGGACTACGGCCCCACACAATCTGGTCAGACATCACATTCAACACCGGTTCGCCCAAATCAGCCTTAGCGGTTTCAATAATCGTTTCGCCTAACAAGCTGAAAGCTTTACCCTCATGGATTTTAGCCTGAGCCTCTTGTGCCTCATCGCCAGAACCGGATAACACTTCGGCCCTGAACATCTGGTCGTGCAAACGGATTAGCAAAGGCGCATCGGCCGGTAACTCGGCAGGGAGTGGTAAGTTATTCTTTTTGAAGATGCCGGCCGCATGCTTTAAATCGAGCTGGTAGAAAACAGAACGCTTCCAGTTTTCGGCCAGTGCTACCATATTTTTATTGAGGTAAGCATTACGCTGGGCATACTGCCTGAACAGGTTCACTTCGTTAGCCAAATCGGCCGCACTAATCAGCGGACGATGGCTGCCTACGTAACTAAACGGATTATCAATCAGGTACTGGATATTGGCTTCTATCAGCTCACTTTCATCAAACACCTGGTAAGCCGGTTCGTAAAACCAATCCTCGGCAGCAAACTGGTGGTCGGCATTTAAACCGCGCTTTGGCAACTGGGGGTTATAAAAATCATATACCCTTACTACCCATTGTTTGTCCTCACCTACCGGGATAAAATCCAGACAGGTTTGTGCAGGTAGCTTTAATTTCCAATCGTTTTCGGGTGCACCAGTAATGATATGCTTTTGGCTCAACTCCCAGTGTGGGCCAACGTAACTGTTTTCAATCCATAGCTGGCTGTTTTGGCTCGTCAGCTCAACCTGGGTAATCGCATTTTGAGTAAAGA
>CAXYKR010000333.1:0-8255 GCA_964277815.1 uncultured Mucilaginibacter sp.
CCAAATCATCTCAACTTCATCATTTCATTAAATAACGCAGCTGTTTTAACGCACAATTCACTTTTTCACAATCAAACCATAATACATCCTAACACCCGCTTAATATAGCGACCTGCAACTTTGCGCAACTAATTTGTTACGCAATGTTGATTTCCAAAACATTTATTTTAAGACTTTGTCTCACGTGCCTTTCCTGCATTTTCTTTGTGGCAGGGAGCATGGCACAAACTAACCTGGCCACTATTTCGGGCAAGGTTTTAGGGCCCGACGGGGCAACCCTGGCCAACGCTACTATTAACGTTAAAAACGAGTCGACCGGCTTTACGCTTAAAACGGCTTCGAACGCAAAAGGCACCTTTTTGGTCAAGGAAGTTCCGCTGGGTTCGCCTTACAGCATTACGGTAGCCGCCCTGGGCATGGCTACCCAAAAACAAACCGGCTTTTCGCTCAACCAGGGCGACCTGTTACAGGTAACATTCAACATGAAAGATAAGGTGCAGGAACTGAATGCGGTTGAGGTTACTGCAGCTACCACCCATAACAAGGTAGAAAACATTGGCTCGTCTACCGCGGTAACCGCCAGGGACATTGCCAAGTTACCCGTAAACGGACGTAACTTTACCACCCTGGCCGACTTGTCGCCATTGAGTTCGGGCGGCAGTTTAAATGGTCAGCTGGCTTCGGCAACCAATTATACCATTGATGGTATGGCTGCACGTAGTACCATTGCCGGTGGTTTGCCAACCGGCGCTTATTCTATCTCGCTCGAGGCCGTTCGCGAGTTTCAGGTAGTAACCAACCAATACGACGTTACCCTGGGTAATGCCGGCGGTGGTACCATCAGTTCGGTAACCAAATCGGGTACCAACACCCTATCCGGTAGCGCCTTTACTTACGCGCGTACCAATTGGTTATCCAGCCCCTATGGCTTAAACGGACTGAAACGTAACCAATCGTTTTCTACTTACCAGTACGGTTTCTCATTAGGAGGCCCTATTGTGAAAGATAAAGCCCAGTTTTTTATCGCGTGGGACCACCAGGCCGATTCGAGGCCTTTGTATATTGCCAATATTCAGTCGGCCGATGACGAAAAGCGGTACAACGTAACTCAGGCCACACTGGATAACTTTTTATCTATCGCCAGAAATAAGTACGGCGTAGCCAATTCGCCGCAGTTCGGTCAGTTTGATAAATTTAAAAACACGCATGCCGGTTTTGCCCGCATCGACTGGCAGCTCAACTCTAAAAACCTGTTCACTATCCGCGATAACTTTATTTACGATTTGGATAACCAGTCGGACGGCGACAATACGGCCATCAACATTTACGAGGTTTACAGTACCCGTAAAAGCATGAACAACAGCGTAATGGCGTCGTTAAGAACCACATTTAGCCCAACGCTAACCAACGAGTTAAAGTTGCAGCATTACTGGGAGTATAATAAACTGTTTGCCAACAGCCAGTTACCTGCCGATAATATTCCGCGTGCTATTATCCAAAACATCAGCTCAACAGCGGCCGATGGTTCTACTTACACCACGGCTATCCAATTAGGCGGCCAGCGCTATGGCAACGACTATTTTAACAACCACGTGGTACAATTGGTAGATAACCTTTATTGGACCGTTGGTAAATACAACTTTACCCTGGGCGGCGGCTTATCATTCACCAATCAGAACTCCATTTACGGTAGTGAAACCAATGGCCGTTTCTTTTTTACCGGCTTAACCAACTTTAATAACCTTACCCCGTACCGTTTTGCACGCGATATTTACACCTCGCCCGACCGCAATATCAAGTTCAACATCATCACCCCTAATATTTATGCGCAGGTGCAAACCATCGTTACACCGGGGCTTGATGTTACTGCAGGTATCCGCGTAGATTATACCAACTACCTCGACCGTGCCAACTATAACCCGGTTGTTGACCGCACTTTAGGCTTAAACACCGCCAACAAACTGGCCACTTTACAAGTACAGCCACGGGTACAGGCTACCTGGGATATTGGCCAAAACGGTCAGGATATTGTACGCTTAGGCGGCGGTATACTGGGTTCGGCGCTTAACCCGTACTCGATGATTAACAACATGCTTTTTGATGGTTCGCACATCTTAAGCGTCGATGTAAACGGTTCGCAGGTGCCTGCCCCCAACTTCCCGGCCTATCGCCGTGACCCTAACACCGCACCGGGTATTGATTTGCTGAATAACGCATCCATACCTAAACTGGCTACCATCAACATGAACGGTAAGGATGCCAAAGTACCCGTGGTTTATAAAGCCAATTTTTCGTATTCGCACTTTTTTACCCGCAATTTCAGGGTTACCGGTTCTGCCTACCTGAGCTTGGGCCGCAACAACTATACTTATATCGACAAAAACATGGTAGACCAGCCCTACTTCCGCATTGCTGCCGAAGATAATCGCGGGGTTTACGTACCTGCTAATACCATCAATACCTCAAACGGTGCTGCCGACTGGACCCAAGGCCGTAAAACGACCGAAGTGGGCCGCGTGCTGCAACTGGAAAGCCTGGGCAAAAATAACCAGATGGCCTTTGTTTTTGATGCCGATTACCGTTACTACAAGCAGGGCGAAATATCTTTTTCGTACACCTGGAACCAAACTAAAGACAATACCTCTTACAACGGTAACGTAGCCAATACGGCAACTTTGGTACAATACATCAAAGATGACCCGCGTAATCTGAGCACCATCAGTTACTCTGATAACCAGTTCAGAAACAAGATTGTGTTTTACGGTAGCTCGCCAACATTTTGGGGTTTTAGTGCTGGTCTGCGCTTCTCAGCCATTGGCGGTACCCGGTACTCGCTCACGGTTAACGGCAACGTAAACGGCGACTTTGTGGCCAGCAACGATTTGGCTTACATCTACGACCCTAATGCGGCATCTACCCCGCAATACCTTAAAGACGGTATCAACGCTATTTTGAATAACCCAAAAGTTGAACAAAGCATGAAAGATTACATTACCAGAAGCTTTGGTAAAATTGCTGAACGCAACGGCGGTGTTAACCCACTTTACGGGGTGATAGATTTGCGCTTGATGAAGAAGATTACATTTTACAAAAAACATTACCTGGAACTCACCGGCGACTTATTTAACCTGGCCAACTTGCTTAACAAAAACAAAGGTATCAACCATAACCTGGGCACTACCCCTATTTATACTATCAGGAGCTTTGATGCTACCGCCAAACAGTATACCTATGCGGTTAATACCAATGCAGGTGTATCCAATTTAGGTGGTAACCCTTACCAATTCCAGTTGGGTATCAGATACGGCTTTTAATTATTAAACTGTACCCGAACGGGTAAACAACTTTAATATCATCCCGGTAGCTTAGCGGCTATCGGGATTTTTTGTGGATGCGCGATGCCGCGTGTTTTCATCGGTAAAGATGAGTCGGGCAGCTGAATTATATCAACAGGAGTTTTTATTAGAAAACCCTGTTGAGTTGGTTAATTATTTTACTGAGAAGTGCCGATGCTATAAGCAGGCTGTTGCTTGCGTTTAGTCTTTTTCAGCAGTTTAGCGAACGGAACCTCAAACAACAAATAAAAGATATAGGAACACGGAAGAATGACAACCAAGCTCAAGAAGAGTAATAATAGCGCAGCATTAAACTTAGATAAATGAAATTGAGGAATAACGTACTGGGTAAGCACCTGTAGTAACGGTGCATGTATAAGATAAGTGCTGTATGCAAAAGTGCCTAAAAAAGCCAGCGGTTTCCATGAGGTAACAGCCTGTATGTAATGTTCCACTTTACTAGTGGATGGCAAAGCACAAACAATCAACAAAATAGCTGAGAATAAACCGAAGGTTATGTTAATCCACTGATAAGTAAACGTGGTAGCGTCTACTCTTAACCCGTTAATCACCAAACGTACACCAATAAAAACGCACAAGGATAACAACAACACCCATCCCCACCTTACTCTTGAAGTCAGTTTGGCCAGCCTGCTACCGGCAGATGTTACGTCGGCAGCCATCAAACCCTGTATGAACAAAACAACGTAAGGTGCAAAGCCTGGCGTGTATAAGTTTACATAACGCCCCTGTTGGTCAATAAAGTAAAGTACCTGATAAATTAAAGCAGAGGTAAGTAACGATATAATTAGCGTATAGAAAGCTCCAAGTTTGCGCCACAATAACACAATTAAAGGAAACAGCAGATAAATACGGGCTTCGACCGAAATTGACCAGAACGAATGATTGATGGTGAATGCAGTGCTTTTAAACACATCGTTGTACAGCAGTGCATGAGACAATATATCTTTAAAAGACACCGGAATACTAACATCCCAATGCGTACCTGTTTTATAGCCAATGCATAACCATATTAGTATTAAAGACAATACCATCGCGATGAAGTAAGACGGTAATATCCTTACAGCGCGTTTGATGTAGAAACTAACCGCTGTTGAGGGTAAACGGTAACCTGCTTTGATAACTGGCCTCATCAGGCAGAAACCGGATATGACAATAAACAAATCAACAAACAGCTGCCCTTGATGCAGCAGGAAAACACCAAGTTTTTGAACCCCTGCTAATTCATCTGTACCAACTTCATAATACTGCAAAATAGCATGATGAAGAACAACATAGGTGGCTGCCACTCCCCGCAGTCCGTCAATGAACAACAGGTTCCCTTCCGTCTTAGAATCTTTTTTGATAGGTTTACTTTAATCGTCAGCTGCAATATAGGGATTTGTTTATCAGAACCTTTAGTAAAAAAGTAAAAGCCGAACTAACTAAATCTACTTAATTACCGGATACATCAATAATGAGGTGGTAGTGCCCAACACGGCCCCGCCAAATACATCACTGGGATAATGTACGCCTAAGTACATGCGGGAGTACCCAACCGAACCTGCCCATAAATAAGCAGGCGCTGCTACATACCATTTGGGATAAGCCCTTGTTAGTGCGGTGGCTACGGCAAAGCTGGTGGAGGTGTGCCCCGAAGGAAACGAGGTGCTGCCGGCATCATAAACGGCCACAATCTTTAAATTTTGGACAAACGGCCGGCGACGCTTAAATATAGTTTTTATTAGCAAGGTGGCGCCTACGTTTATCAACGTACTACTGGCAATATACAACGCGTTTTGGCGCATTTGGCGGTCGTTTGCAATAATGCCGCCTGCCAGCAGTCCGGCAGGTATGCTATAGGAAACATAAGGCAATGAGTTGGACAAAAAAAGCATTTGCTTGGTTTTCTGGTCATTGCGCTGCAGGGCCAGGTTAATTAAAAACCGGTCGTCAAACCGCTGTATAAAGTTATTGACCTGGGCGGCCTGGGCCTTCACCTGCGGAACAGACTTGTTTTGCTCCGGCGATTTTGGTTGTTCTTCGGTTTTTTCCTGGGCAAAAGCATGGCCTGCAAAAGCCGTAGCCACAAAAATTTGCAGGGCGAGCAATATTCTAATCGACTTGTGGATATCGCTTATTTTCATTGTATCTTCAAAAAATCAAATTTAAACTCATAACGTTTGCGGTAACGTAATTGGCAGTATGATATGCAATACATGAAATAGATGAAGATAGTTTGAAGTATGCTGAAACTATATTTGGTATTGATATGCGTTGAGGTTACTTTGCCTGGTAAATGTGCTGCAGAAAAAAATCCCTTCCTAAAATATATTTATTCAGCCAAATGATTTCTGACTGCATACATGGCCAGGCCTACACGGGTTTTTAAGCCGAGTTTTTCACAAAGCGCATCCCGGTACCCTTCAACGGTACGCGCACTAACGCACATACGGTCTGCAATTTCCTTATAAGTCAGTTCAGTGCAGGCTAATCTTAAAAACGTGGCTTCACGCTCAGATAATTTGGCAAAAGTTTTTGCTTCCGGTGTTAACTCTCTAACCGAATTCATCACCTTACGGGTAAGTAATTCGTTATAAAAATAACCGCGGCTTAAAACCTCTTCAAAAGCCTGCCTGAGCTCTGACGGCTCAGCGTCTTTCAGTATGTAACCGGACGCACCGCTTTTAATCATTTTGATGATGGCGGTCTCCGCATCCATGGTTGACAAAGCCAGCACTTTAATTTGCGGAAAATGCTCTCTTAACCAAGCCGTAGCGGTGTACCCGTCCATCACTGGCATACTAATATCCATCAGTACAATGTCCGGGAGCTGATCCGGCCGCAGCTGATCAATCAAATCCCGTCCATTGGCAGCATCACAAGCCACCCGGTAACCTGGGAACATTTCAATCAGCACCGCAAGGCTTTTACGGAAAAGCGCATGATCGTCAACGATGGCAATGGTTATGATCTTAGGCATAAGGCGTGGTTATTTTAATAGTAGTCCCTTTGTTTATATCACTCCTAATCAACGCCTGACCTTCGATAATCGCTGCCCGACTAAGCAAGTGCTGCAAACCTAACCCGGCAGACCGTGTCTTGACAGAATTTTCGTCGAACCCTTTGCCGTTATCAGTGATCTCAATAGTTAGTGCGTCTGGCTGGTAATCAAAAACGACTTTAATTTCTGAAGCGCCAGCATGTTTTAGGATGTTTTGAATACATTCCTGCAGCATCCGAAAAACGATTAGTTGCTTGGATCCTGCTATCGCTCTTTCAGTTCCTGTTAACAAAAGCCAGGTATGAATGCCGGTATGCTCAACCCGCTGAAGTTCCCGGGTTAGGGCTTCCGGCAGGGTTTCCGATCCTATAGTTTCGCTGCTCAGGCTTTTGGCTATGTCGCGCAAATCAGTCATGGCCTTGCTTACATTTTTTCGGGCCTCGGCCAAAAGTACTTTATCCAGCCCGTCCTGCTGGTCAATGATGTTAAGTTGAACTTTAAGCAGACTCAACGTCTGGCCAACATTATCATGAATTTCCATGCTAACAGCGTTGAAACTCTGTTCTCTGATTTCCAGTTGTACGCGCAACAACTGTTCACTGAATTGTAAACGCAAATTTTCCCGTTCGCTAATAAACCGATTACTTTTTGCCCGCTGCCACCAAACGTTAAACAACATGAAACCGACCAGCAAAAACACCAAAAGCATTGCAGCGCAAATAGCTAAGAGTAATTCGGTTTTTTCCATCCCGGTTTAATTAAAAACGCCAAAGCAAACATTCCATACTGAACAACGCAAGCACCGGTAGTAAAATACCCGTAAATCTCTCCTCCCGGATCAAGATGGTGATGCATGATGTAATTGAAAAAGCTTAAATGGACGAACTCTGTTACAATGGTCACCATAATGCCTGCAGTAATCCAAAACATGGGCAAGCTCAGAAGGTCTATCTTTTCATCTGCCTGTAACCAATGAGTCAGCAATAATAAACAACCAACCAACGTAACGGCCTTTCCGGTGTTACTGGCCGGTATGCTGTATTGAAAAAAATATTCAGGTGGCAGAAACTCCCATATACAAACCAGCAAAAAATACAGACCAAGTAACAGAACAATTTTTTGGAATTTTGAATCGCGAAGCGCAAGGTAATATACCGTCAGGTAAAAGCTGTATTCTACAATGGTGTAAAAGTTAAATATGAAATGGTTGCTTTTACCGTGCTGTAATTTAGAATAAAAATAGCCCAGCGGCTGGATGAGCAACGTCAAAGCTAAAAACCAAGGAAATATCTGTAGCCAATGTGGTTGCAGTTCCCGATAACACCACAGGGAGATGATAAGAGCCGTTGATACGCAAATAGAGGCGATGATACGCAAATAGAGGCGATGATGATTTCAAGCATTTAGGTCGATTTGTGACCTAATTTACAAAAAGTACATCATCGCCGCAATAGCTTTAGCCATCAAGACCCGAACCTTCATCAGGACAATGATAAGGACATAACGGAATGGCATCAGCTCCCATACCTTTATATTCACCATCTACCTTAACATAAAGAGTTGCGGATATGCTACTGTCTTCATTCAGGAGGCTCCTGCTCCTTTTGGCACATACTTAAGGTTTATCTTGGGGTTCAGCAAGCTTAGTGGCTACCAAGATAACTGTCAGCCTACCGCCAATTTTCGTCCTACCTTCAATTTTTGGAATATCGTCTGGATAACGACCAAAATAGATTCGAATGCCGTCACCTTCGTTCTGGTCTAATAATGCATTAATTTCTTCCCTACTTATCCAGGCTGATATCGGATCGCCGGGAACTGCAGATTTGCGATAATTGTCTGTCATTAATTTAATGGCTTCGAATACAATGGGCTGAGCTCCATGTACACCCTTTGGTTGAGAGTTTAACTTGATA
>CAXYKR010000334.1:0-12319 GCA_964277815.1 uncultured Mucilaginibacter sp.
GCTATATGACGTGCTACTATCATTGGGAATATAGCGCCACAACCACTTGTTATGATGAAGGGCGTGCCCCGGGCCAAGAAGGTGGTGGTGAGCCACTTTTCCCTCTGCCCCCGCTACCTGATCCGAACGACCCGGCACTGAAAGATATAATTAACCAGCTTTCAGGATGTAATGGACAGATGCTGAACAAATTGAAAGCAGCAGACCTCAAAAATAAGATTGGAGATATTATAAACAAAACCTTTGGGACAAATGACAAGGTAAATATTAATTTTTATGACGCACCGATGCCTCAAGCAAGATCTGCCATGTCCGCCTCCACTGGTATAACACACCTTAATGACCAAGCTTATTATGAATTTCAAGTCTCGATTGATGACAAAATGATACCGTCAAATGCCAGTCAGGAATACAGAACAAGTTTACTTATTCATGAAATAATACATGCTTATCAAGATCGAAAAGGTCAACCTGGAAATCAGATAACCCAACATTTAGATATGGCTAAAAACTACAGTACGGCCTTTGCTGAAACAATTCATAATTTATTTGGAACGCCAATGCTCGAAGCTTACGCTTTTGCTTTTAAAGGCATGCGTGATTTAAGAATTAGTGATCCTGGCACTTACGAATCAATTGTCAACAGCAAAGGCACGACTGTAGATGATGTTGATACAAATTATGATGCACATGAAGACGGAACTAAAGGTACCCATTGCCCTTAAATCATGAAAAAAAAACTAATCATCTTTCTATACTTTGTACTTCCGCTGCTAAGCTTCGGCCAGCGAAAAATTCAGTCAGACACTGTAATCACAAACATGAACTTACTACCGGGCTACATAAGCGAACATTACTCGCCCAATAAAGATTCTGTAAATAATAATTGTTTGCGACTATGTGTGTTTGTGAAGTTTGCGATTAACGCCCAGGGAAAAATTGACAGTGTTAGTTTTACTAAAGGAACACCAAACTTTATGATAGCGGGCCTGCAAAAGTCGATTATAATTGTTAACGGCTTTCTTAAACTTGACCGTGTAGCAAATTTAAACGGGAAGATTTTTATTGTCCCGATAATTATCGACAACAATCAAGGCTGCGGACATGAGTACGGCTCCTGGGAAATACCGGGAGATTCAAAAAAATTAACGCCACAGTTAAAGCAATTATATTTTGAGCGGCAAGTAAGATATGAACAAACCGCTTTTTCAATAAGAGATATCATCAGCTTTAGTGATGAAAGTTATGATGCCATTAATTGCGTATTATTGAGAGCCGGATGGGTAAGTGGCGTAGTGTATTAATTTTTGTTGAGTGGACATTTTTGCTAAGCATCAGAAAAGACATCGAAAATTAATGTAAAAAAATGAAAAAACAACTTTTCATTTTGAGCCTGATATTTCCGTTTCTAAGTTTCGCTCAGCATAAAATACAGTCAGACACTATAATCACAAACGTATACTTACTGCCCGATTATTTAAAGGAGCATTACCAGCCAAATCAGGATTCTGTAAATAATAATTGTTTGCGGCTATGCGTGTTTATAAAGTTTATAATCAACGCCCAAGGAAAAATTGATAGTGTCAATTTCACCAACGGAACACCAGGCTTTATGACTGCGGGGCTACAAAAATCAATTGTTACCGTGAACAAATTTCTAAAACTTAACAGCATGCAACCTTTAAAAGACAAAACGTTTATTGCTCCCATAATTATCGACAATAATCAAGGCTGTGGGCATGAGTATGGCGCCTGGAATTTTCCTACAGAAAAGAAGTTAACACCACAATTAAAGAAACTGTATGAACAACGGTTAGCCAAATTCGAGCAAACAGTTTCGTCCGTATTGGAAATTACAAATTTTAATGATAAAAGCTATGACGCTATCAGCTGCATACTGTTGCGCCCCGTTTACATAAGTGGCGTAAGGTATTAATTCTAACAAAATGAAACAATTAAATTTAATTGACCCAAAGCATAACCATCCCCAATTATGCTGCCGACTGAGTTTCACAACAACTGGGGAGATGCCTTTTTCAACTGCAAAAGACGTTTTATTATTACCTGCATATTAATCTTATTCATCAATCTAAGACCAAAGACGAATAGATGCAGCCAACCGATTTGGCCAATCCATTTTTAATATTACAAACTTCACCGTCGGTGAACACTTCTCCATCAATTGCATCCTGTTGTCGCCAATAAGCTTAGGTGAGTGGAATGAATATTAATTTGAGGGTATTTGGTAACCTAAATAATTCGTTAAAACACTTGAGTATTATTTCTATAACGCCGATAGTTACAATGAAGCTATCAATCCTTACCTTGCCCACCACCAAATAAACCCATTATGCAGCGACGTCATTTTATTCGGTTAGGGGCTTTAGGCTTAAGCTCGGTCATTAGTAACAGGCTAACGTTTGCAGCGGGCTTGGGCGGGCGGATGGTTAATTTGCCGGACATGGCTTGGGCCTTGGTGAATAATCAGTGGGTAAAACTGATCGGCTCGGGGCAAAAGGGCTTTACTTACCAGGATATACGGGTGACGCTGAAGCCGGATGGGAACGCACAAACGGTGTATGTGCAGTCGCCGCAGAGTGCGTTGCAGGCCGTAAAACTGGGCTGGAAATATGACACCGCGAAATACAGTCAGTCACTGGGTGACCATTGGGAACGCAGTTACGGAGACCTGGCCTGGAAAGCCCCTACCGCCGGTGTACGCTACCCCTGGTACATTATACTGCACGACGGTGACGGTACAGCTTGCTTTGGAGTAAAAACCGGGCCTGCTACGTTGTGCTGGTGGGAAACTGATGGCAGCAGTCTGAGCCTGGTGATGGATACACAATCGGGCGGGATGCCGGTAAAGCTGGGGCAACGCCAGTTGCAAGCAGCAAGCATCGTGACCTATCAAAACAAACCCGGCGAAAATGCTTATGCTGCCCTCACCAGCTTTTGCGAGGTGATGAGCCCCAAGCCGCGATTACCTAAACAGCCGGTGTATGGCATTAACGATTGGTATTTTGCCTACGGCAACAATTCCGAAAAAACTATCCGCGAGCAAACGGCAGTAATGGCGTCGTTCGTGACCTCAAGCATTAACCGGCCGTTTTCGGTGATTGATGATGGGTGGGAACAGGCCGACGATTTTTCGATATCCAACGCCAAATTTCCGGACATGCACCAGATGGCCGGCACCATCAAAAGTTTAGGCATGCGCCCCGGCTTATGGACCCGCCCGCTGATTGCCCGGCTGGACGACCCGGCCCATTACCTGGCTCCCCGCATATCAGGGCGCAATAATCCTAAAGAACCCATATTGGACCCCACCGTTCCGGAAACACTCGAACGCATCCGTAAAAACCTGAAACTGTACCGCGACTGGGGTTATGAAATGGTAAAGCACGATTACACCAGCCTGGATATTTTTGGCCGCTGGGGTATGCAGATGCAAAACGGCTTTACCCAACCCGGCTGGCATTTTTACGACCAAACCCGCACCAATGCCGAAATTATTGCCGCATTGTACCGCACCATTCGCGAAGCTGCCGGCGATATGTACCTGATTGGCTGCAACACGCTAAGCCATCTATCGGCCGGAGTATTTGAACTAAACCGCATTGGGGATGATACCAGCGGCAAGGAATGGGCACGTACCAAAAAGATGGGTGTCAACACATTAGGTTTCAGGTTGCCGCAGCACAACACGTTTTACGCGGCCGACGGTGATTGCGTTGGCCTGACCAAAGACATCCCCTGGGAGAAAAATAAGCAATGGCTGCAATTACTGGCCGAAAGCGGGTCGCCGCTTTTTATATCGGCAGATACCAGTTCGCTTACTGCCGAAAAGAAGGCGGCCATCAAAACAGCCTTTGCACAAGCGGCCAAAGTGCAGCCCACCGGCGAACCGCTGGACTGGATGACCAACCCCTTCCCGACCCAATGGAAACTGAACCATCGCACCGTAACTTTTAACTGGGATTAAACAGCCTTACGCAAAAAAGGTGAACAATTCTTGTTTCGAATTGTCCACCTTATCATATGAGTTCAGCATTTGTAAAAGAAGAAGACTACCAGCCTTTAAAAGATGTGGCGCCCAATATGGCATCGCTGCTCATCTTTTTAAAGCGCGAAAACGGTTACCCTGTTCGTGAGTTAAGTACCCGTTTCAGCGAAAAGCATGGCCTCGAGGTACACGAAATGAGCGACGGTTTGGGCTACGCTATCAATCAAAATCAGCAGTGGCAGGTGGTGCTGGATTGAGTCAAGTTAAGCAATCCTTGTAATCAATTTGTCGATACCATAACAGGCTTGCGCTTAAGCGACGCTCTTTGCTCGTTGCCCGCTTCACCCACCTGATCAATAGCTCCCTTTTTCTTTTTGCTCTTGTTTTTTTTGCCCCACCAAATGTAAAACCCGGTAATAGGCAAGCTGGCCGAAATCAGCGCAGCAAAAAGCGCTATAATTTTACCCGGAATGCCCAATATAGCGCCGATATGGATGTCGTAATTCATGCGGCGCAGCTTGTCGGCCACGGTGGCTTCAGCATAATTACCCTCGAAAGGGCCTGCGGCTTTCAGTTCGTGGAGCGAGTACTGGTCGTAGTGCCTTACATTGGTTTTGTAAAACGTACCGGGCCTGAGGTAAGATACCACCTCAATAACATCGGCCTTACGCTGCGGGATGCTTACAAAGCCTGCCTCTGCCCGGTCAGCTACTACTTGCTGCTTCCAAACTTTATCAACTGAAGCAAGGCTGAATGCGGTATTTTTTGTGGTGTCAGATAGCGGGTCGCGGTGCTCGAGCAAAAGTTTGCCGCCCGAGGTGAGCCAGTACATCGACTTGCTAAACCATTGGTAACTCCACACCAAACCGGTGAACGAGATGATGAACAACAGCATCACACTGTAAAAACCCAGCACGTTGTGCAAGTCGTAATTCACCCGTTTAAAGCCGGCTTTCCATTTAATGCTGAAACTTTTTTCGCGGGTGGCTTTGTTCCATTTTTTTGGCCACCACAATACCAAACCGCTAATCAGCATCAGCACAAATATTAAAATGCTTGCGCCTACAATGGGCCTGCCAATAGGATAAGGCAGCCAGAGTGCCCGGTGCCCGTTCAAAACAAACCTGAAAAAATCAAACTTCCCGGTGTTGCCTTTGCGGTCGAGCCTGGCGGTATTAACCACCTTGCCGGTATAAGGGTTCATAAACACCTGCACATAAAGGCCCGCCTTGCGGTTGTACGACACCACTTCGGCAACCTCGCCGCGGGTGTTGTAAGTTACACCGGTCACTTTCATGGTATCCAACGCAGGCTTGGCCAGTTCCGCCAGTCGCGATGGGGGCAGCAATGTTCCGGCCGGCTTAACGTGGCGCCAGGGTTCGGTTACCGAGCGTATTTCTTTTTCAAACACATAGATGGCGCCGGTGAGGCTCACTATCAACACCACAATGCCCGAGGCTAAACCCAGCCACAAATGCAGCCAGGCACTGATGCGCCTGAATAATGACTGATTAGCCCCGCTTCGGTTTTTTGCTTTTGATTTGATGTTAGCTCCGGCGTTCATAATATATAATTGGTGCTTGGTGTGATGAAGATGGTTTGTTATGATAAAACCGGATGCAACCTTTTTAAAGGGCAACATCCGGTAATTTTATGGCTGATTAGAACCGGTAGGTCATCCCTACGCGGTAGTTGGTACCAGCTTCGGCTTGCCAGTACAGGTAGTTGGCATAAGCCGCACCACTGTACAGGTATTTGTTAAAGATGTTAAATACGTTAGCCGTAAAGCGCACTTTGTTCAGTCCCCAAAATATACCGCCGTCAAATTTGTAATAGTCGGGCAATTGGGTAGTCGCTGTCGCTCCTGTCCACGACCAGGTACTGCGACGGCCCTGGTAAGTAAAGCCGCCCGAAACACCGGCACCTTTTAAACCGCCACGCTGAACGGTATAAGTTAACCAGGCGTTGGCTGTATGCTTGGCAAATCCTGGTACGCGGTTGCCCAACGTAGCCGGCAATAAAGGTGATGCCTGGGTGATTTTTTGATCGGTAAAAGCGTAATTGGCTACCACGTTTAATCCGGTCACTATCTCGCCGCGGGCATCAAACTCAATACCTTGAGTTTTGGTTTGGCCAATATTGATCAGGAAAGGCTCGCCTGCCTGGTTAGCAGGGTCGGCTGCGGTAGCGTTATTTCTGAGGATACGGTATACGGCCAAAGTAGTATTCCAGCGCTGGTTAAACCAGTCGCGCTTTAAACCAAACTCCAGGTTATTACCGGTGATGGGTTTTACCTGCTCGCCGTTGCGGAGCAAACCACCTTGCGGTACAAAGCTTTGGTCAAACAAAGCGTAGGCAGTGGTATTTTCGTCAATGTTTCCACTCAAGCCAACGCGAGGCGTAAACTGGCGGTTACGGGTACGGGTAGTAATATAGCTCGATTGCTGTACGTACGTATAACGACCAGCCAGCGTAAGGCGTAATTTATTGTCGAAAAAGCCCAACTCATCCTGACCATACAGGCCGGTATACGATTGGTCTACCAGGTTGCCGGCACCGCGCTGCTCCAAAGGTTGGCTG
The DNA here is from genome assembly GCA_964277815.1 of uncultured Mucilaginibacter sp. Lineage (GTDB taxonomy): Bacteria > Bacteroidota > Bacteroidia > Sphingobacteriales > Sphingobacteriaceae > Mucilaginibacter. The sequence continues at coordinate 6,587 of CAXYKR010000334.1, forward strand.
CGGTCAAACTTAGGCAAGCCGTTTATTGGCGTACCATAATTAGGGCGATAAATATTGAAGTAACGACCAGGGCCGTCCAGGTTAAACAATTGGCCAAAATCGGCAATGTAGCGTTTAGTACCTAAATCCAATCCTACTAAAACGCGGTGACGAACGCTGCCGGTTTTCACATCGCCATTTACAAACAATTGGCCAAATTTAGATTCGTTGGCAGCATCCCAAATGCTTACATAACGCTGCACATCACCGTTAGGCGAAACACTAAGCGAGCCCGTGATAGGACTTAACCATGATGAGCTACCCACCTGGTTATAGTTAAAATAACCTAACTGGCCGGTTAGCTTCCAGTTGTCGTCAATTTGGTGATGCACGTATACAAAGGCGCTGTGGTCTTTAATGCGGGTGGGGTCAACACCGGGCTGGGCCAGCGTAAAATTGCGAGGCAACGAAGCAAAACCTGCGCTGGTTGGGCCAAAGGCATAAAACGACCCAACGTTCGACATTCGGTTAAACTGGTAAGTATACTCGGCCGTTAACGTAGTTTTGTCGTCAATTTTATAAGTAATAACCGGAGCAATAGCAATACGGTTATTAAACTCATAAGGGCGGAACGAATTTTGGGTTTGTCCCATTAAGTTAACGCGGTACAGTAAGTTGCCCGATTTAGTCATCTTGCCGTCCAAGTCGAGCGTGGTGCGGTACAAATCATAGCTACCCAGCGTGATGTTAGCCTCGCCGTTAAAGTCATTACCGGTTGGCTTTTTGGTAACCACGTTATAGATACCGCTTGGTTCGCCGTTAGACATCATAAAGCCTGCCGGACCTTTAACCACCTCAATACGCTCCACAAAACTCATGTCTTCGTTTAGCGGGCCCCAGTTTGACGTAACATTCATACCGTTGCGGAAAGCCGAAGCACGAGAGCCACGCATGTTTACGCGGGTATACAGATTACCCCAGTGCTCAATTTTAGTAGCTCCTGAGAAATTGCGCAGTACCCCATCATTCATGCTGATAACCTGCTGGTCTGACAGTGCTTGCGAGGTAATGATTTGGATGTTTTGCGGCGTTTCGAGCAGCGGCTCGTTTAACCGTAAAGTAGACGAAGGCTTATCGGCTTTGTATTTGTTTTTGCCGCTCAACACCTGAACTTCTTTGAGTTCCTCGTTGTTTTCGCTAAGCATAACGTTGATAGTAAGCTCCTGACCGGCAACAACAGAAACAAGTTGCTCTTCGGTTTTTAAACCAATAAAGCTAACCCGTAATGTGTAGGTGCCCGGGGCTACTTTACGCAAATGGTAACGACCGTATGCATCGGTCATATCGCCGTTACTTTTGCCTTTTAAGTTTACGCTTACACCCGCAGCAGGTGCACCATCGGCAGTAGTTACCGTACCGCGAATGCTACCGGTTTGCTGCGCAAAAACATTGATATTGATTAGTAGAAAAAGTGAAAAAAGAATGAGTAAGAATCGGTTCATTGTTTAGAATTAATCTTAATAAAGCCCAAATGTAATCGAAATCTCATGAACTGCAAACATTATTTGTAATTAATCTAAATAAATAATGTTAAGTTGAATTTTAGAAAACCATCATCTTGACAATAAAAATTTTGTTATAAAATTTGACAATAGATTTATTGTCTTTATATTTAACAACAAATCTATTGTCAATGAAAAACAGTTTAGGAAATCCAGCCAGAGGCGAGGCATTTTATGACAGAAGTAAGGAGCTAAAAAATATTTACAGAGTGCTCAATGCAAACACTAATGTGTACCTGGCAGCGCCAAGACGTGTTGGCAAAACTTCTATCCTTAGAAAACTCGAAGCAGAACCTAAATCCGGCTATTGCTTTATATATGTAATCACAGAATCTGTAGAAGAATCGAATAATTATTTCAAAGTATTATTTGAAGAAATTTTGAAAAGCGATGCTATAAAAGCACGACAACAAATCTCTCAATCACTTCGTTCGGGCATTACTACATTACTGAGCAACGTTAAAAGCATACATGATGTGGAATTGCGGGAGGCAGGTGAACGCGATTATTACGAATCGTTAATATCATTGCTTACTCATCTCAAAGCAGAGTACGACCATGTGGTAATCATGGTGGACGAATTTCCGCAGACCATACAAAACATACTCGACCGCTCGGGCCAGCAGGCAGCCGAAACATTTTTGCAACGCAACCGCGAACTGCGCCAACACGATAACTTGTTGGATAAAGTAAATTTCATTCTGACCGGCTCTGTCTCTTTGTTCCCGATGGTTGAAAAAGTTTCAGAACTTACCTCTATTAACGACATCCGGACTATACAATTAGAACCGTTATCGGATACCGAAGCCCGTGATTTTTTATTACGCTTATCGGAGGATGAAAATATAGTCTATGAAGTTGAACACTTAGATTACATTTTGAAACGTGTGCAATGGCTAATCCCATTCCACCTACAACTAATACAGCAGGAGATTTTAGATGTGTACGAGTCTAATGAAGAACAGCCTGTTGATAACAGCATGATTGATAAAGCGTTTGACCAGATTGTGCACAGCCGGAACAAACCTCAATTTGAGCCTTACTTTTCGCGACTTAAAAAAATATTTAGTGATAACGAATATGACCTGGTGCTTAACATACTTACCGAATTAGCTCTGGATAATATTATTGGCGAGGCTGAGTTGGCAAACCTGGGGGTGAAGCATCATGTAACCAGCACTCGAACCATCATGGAGCAGTTAGAAGCCGATGGTTATTTGGTTAATAGTAATAGACAATACCTTTATACCTCTCCTATTTTAAAAGCCTGGTGTAAAAAACATATCTGCAGATAATGGAATCGAAACTGTACAACCCCGCGCAACTACCTAAGGAATGGTTAATTGACCGCTTTATTGTGCGCACTAAGGTGTTTGATAAAATATTTAAAGATATTTTAAAAGGCACTATGCAATACCCCGAGCAGCACTACCTGATACAAGGTCAGCGGGGCATGGGCAAAACCACCCTCCTGCTCAGATTGAAGTACGAAATTGAAAACACGCCCCAACTTAATGAGTGGCTGGTACCAGTGTTTTTCAACGAAGAATCTTATGACTTAACCAGCCTGTCCAACCTTTGGGAAAAGCTGTTAAAATACCTGGACAATCTCTGGAATACCGGCGGCAAATATTACGAACAAACCGACGATTTTATTGGGCGGGAAGATTATGAGCGCAAATGCTTTGACCTGTTAGAAACGATATTGAAAGAGCACGGCAAAAAGCTCATCATCTTCTTCGATAATTTTGGTCAGTTATTCCTGGATAATCTCGCCGAGATGGAAACGCACCGGTTTAGGGAAATACTGATGAACCACAACAGTATACGCATTATTGGCGCGTCTGCTGTTGTGCTGCAAGACTTGCATGATTACTCTAAACCTTTCTTCGAGTTTTTTAAGGTAATTAACTTAGAGGGGTTAGACACCAACGAAACCATCCGGCTCATTGATGAGCTGCAGGCAAAATCGGGCCCGCCCATCGACATAAAAAAAAATAAAGCCCGTATTGAAACCTTAGCCGTATTGAGCAGAGGTGTAACCCGTACTATTATGCTAATTTACGAGGTACTGCTGGCCGACCAAGACGGCACGGCCCTGCGCGACCTGGAAAGCATATTGGACAAAATTACCCCACTATACAAACACCGCATGGAAGACCTGCCGGTACAGCAGCGTAAAATTGTGGACGTAATTGCCCGCCGCTGGGATGCTGTAAGCACAAAAGAAATTGCCGAAAGCATCCGCGAAAATGGAAAGCCAAGTGCATCCAAGCTTATCTCCGCCCAGTTACAGCAGTTGGAGAAAAACAACATCATAACCAAAAAAAATACTGGCGGCAAAAACCACCTTTACCAGCTACGTGAACGCTTTTTTAACATCTGGTACCTGATGCGTAATGGCGACCGCTCGGACAAGCGTAGGGTAATTTGGTTAACAAAGTTTTTAGAAGCTTGGTATGATGATAGTACCGCAATAGCTGACTTTATCAGCCAACACATTGAGCGTTTAAAATCAGGAAATTATTATGCTGATTCTGCGCTTATGATAGCTGAAGCTTTATCTAATTCATCTCATATTGACATTTATGTACACGATTTGCTCATCAAAGCTACAAAAAGAGTTCTTGACGAAAATCAGCAGCAAATATTACCAGAAAGCGGAAAAAAAATATTTGAACAAGCAATAGTTCTTTATACGACAGGAGACTACGACGCTGTAATCAAAAAGCTTAGCCCTGTCGGACTCCATTCGTCGGAATTAAATAATCTATTATGCAATTCATATATTAACTTACATCAACCAGAAGTCGCTCTTAAGAAGATAGCAGAGTATAATATCTATGCACATCTAACAAAAGCGTTAGCTTTAAGAGATTTAAATAGGTATGATGAAGCCATCGCAGTACTAAAGGAAGGATTAGAGAGATGTAATTATGAGATAATTAAAAGTGCAACAGCTTTCACTTTAGCAGTATTTCACGCCTCCTTATTTAGAGACGAGGAAAAAGAGTTCCATTATCTCAAATTAGCAGCCGAAATGAATCATAAGGAAGCTAAATTCAAGCTGGCACAAATCTATGAAAGAAGAACAGACTTTATCGAAGCTGAACGAATCTACTTGGAACTACTTAAAGGGGACGAGCCCAAAATAGCCTTTCAACTTTTGAAGACATACATTTTTAAAACTAAGGAAATTGACAAAGCTAATGAGCTTCTAAACTTATATTTATTAAAATATCCTGACAATCTTGACTTTCAATTCATAGATGCACTGCTCAGCATTTATAAAGGTAAACGCAACTTAGGAATTACAATGTTCACAACGTTACAAAAAGAATACGAGCGAGAAAAGCAATTTGACTTGCCTTATCAAATTATAGCTGTAATCCTGTCAGCAATTCATATTTTTAGTAAAGAAAAGAACAAAGCTACTGCACAGTTATCTGCTTTAAAACACGTTACTAAATATCCCAGCCCACTATTCCAAGCAATAATTTTTCTTTGGAATGGTCAATTTGAAAAATCTTTTGAATGCACTTATTTTTTATCTGATAATAGTGAAAAAAAAATATCAGAATATATACAGTATGAAGAAACCTATCTCCTCCTGCTCTTAGCCAAAAACCAATATCACTTCGCCAAAAAACTATTCGACCATCCGGACTTAGAGTACAAAGATAAATTCAAACCAATCTATTACGCCTTAATGTCTTATATGGCTGACGAGTACCCGAATGAGCTATTGCGTATGGGCGAAGAGCTCGAACAGCCTGTAGCCAGCGTTAAGGAACGTGTTGAAGTAATGCGCGAGGAGTATAAATAACAGAAGCCTACCAAAACAGCAAAAGCATCCTCTTCAAAAGGATGCTTTGCATGAATACAATAAAACTTAAATTAACTCAATCTTTATATAAGAACAAATGAAGACTATGGGTGGTAGGCACTTAGTCCGCGTTGCAGGTATTGCAGGTAGCGGCTTACTTCAAAATCGGCACCCTGCGGTTCAGTAAGGGTTTGCTCGGTTTGCGGATTAAGCAATACATAGAACGGCTGCGAATTGCTGTTGAACCGCGAGGCCTGTATATCGCTGTTCAGGGCGCCGATGGTGGTGATGCGGCGGCCACTGAATTTGCTGGTATATTGCTCGGCCGCGGGCAATTGCTCTTTGTCGTCAACATATAACTGGATA
>CAXYKR010000335.1:0-3766 GCA_964277815.1 uncultured Mucilaginibacter sp.
CATACGGTAGGCCGCTCGGGTTATCCTGACCGCGACGGGCATGTTACCCTGGATGCCTGTATTATGGACGAAAACGGCAACTGCGGTGCCGTTGCAGCCATGGAGTACATTGCCCACCCTATTTCAATAGCACGCCTGGTGATGGAAAAAACCCCGCACGTGATGTTAGTTGGTGAAGGCGCTACCCAGTTTGCTGTTGAACAGGGCTTTAAGAAAGAAAAGCTATTACAGGCCGACTCTGAGAAAGCCTGGAAAGAATGGCTTAAAAAAGCCGAGTACAAACCCGTAATCAATATAGAGAACAGTAAAGGCTTGCCGGGCAACCAGTACAACCACGATACCATTGGTATGTTGGCGCTCGATGCTAAAGGCAATATTTCGGGAGCGTGCACCACCAGTGGCATGGCCTTTAAGATGCACGGCCGGGTTGGCGACAGTCCCATTATTGGCGCGGGACTGTACGTAGATAATGAAGTAGGCGGCGCCACCTCAACCGGCGTTGGCGAAGAAGTGATTAGAAACGTAGGCAGCTTTTTAGTGGTTGAATTAATGCGCCAGGGAATGTCGCCCGAAGCGGCTTGTAAAGAAGCCGTACATCGTATCATCAAAAAGAAACCTGAAACTGCCAAGCAAATACAGGTTGGCTTTTTGGCCATCAATAAAAAAGGCGAATACGGCGCTTACGCTATACAAAAAGGCTTTTCTTATGCGGTTTGCGACAAAAACAAACAAGACCTGCTGATTGACGGCAAGAGTTTTTATTAACGGCTGAGCGGCAGTTTTTCTGTCGCCGCTTGACAAATATTTACCATTACGCTGATACATAAACATCCATCTAACCATATCACCTGCCATGAAAATACAGCTCGAAGTTTGTGCAAACTCAGTACAGTCGGCCATTGCGGCGCAAAAAGGCGGCGCAAGCCGTATTGAACTTTGTGATAATTTACCCGAGGGGGGCACCACTCCCTCCTACGGATTGATTAAAGTGGCTCGCCGGGAATTGAACATCCCCATCCATGTATTGCTGCGCCCGCGTGCCGGCGACTTTTTGTACACGGAACACGAGTTTGATACCATGAAAGCCGATATTGATGTTTGCGGCTTGTTAAGATGCGATGCTGTAGTGATTGGAATACTCAATGCTGATGGCACCGTAGACAAACCCCGCTGCACGGAGCTTGTTGAACTGGCTAAAAAAGCAGGTTTAAAAACCACTTTTCACCGCGCTTTTGATATGACCAACGATTTATTTCAGGCACTGGAAGATGTGATTGAAATGGGCTTTGATTGCATCTTAACATCCGGCGGCAAAACTACGGCTATGGAAGGCGCCAGCAAAATTGTGCAACTGATACAGCAAGCCGCCGGTCGCATCGAAATTATGCCGGGTAGCGGCGTAAACGAAAACAACGTAGCCGACCTTATTCATTTTACCGGGGTGACTATTGTACACTCATCGGCACGGATGCGTAAGCCAAGCGCCATGCAGTATTTTAACACGGCTATTATGCTCAACACCCTCTCGCCCGAAGACTCGATTGACGAAACCGACGAGGCCCGTGTTAAAAGCATCATTGCCCGTGCCAACGAACCTTACCACGCTTAAAGCACACTGAGTGGCAATATTAAGGTAAAGCGGTTACGGCCGTTTCCGCCAAATACATCCTGGTCAAGCAGGCGGGTATATCTTAGGCCAAAGGTAATACTGCTCTGGTTAAACCATTGCGTATCAAAATATAGCTCTGCCCCCGCCGAACGGAAGTCGGCCTTAAACGAGGTACCGTTGCGGTAAAAGTCGTTTCCGCGGATATAGTCATAAAATAAATTTCCTCTTAGCCGCAACAGGTAAACCAAGTTGGCAAAACCTGCATCAGGGTACGCAATCGGAAAATGATAGTTTGCCCCTACTTTGTACGTACGGTATAAGTTGTCAGACGTGTATCCTCTCGAAAACGACAGCTGGTTAGAAAAAATAGTGTAATTACGGTCGCGACGCTGGTGAGCCACGTTGATGACTAAACTATGCGTGCCTACTAAGCCGGGAAAGTAAAATGTACCCGAGGCCAGCAACTGGTGCGCATTCAGGCTGTTGATGGTATTACGATAGGTTAAGGTGATATTTTGTGCCAGTTGCGGATAAATGAGCTGATAAGGTTTGGCAATCTGATTGGTAAACGAAACGGAGTTATTCAGATAAGTATTATTGGGCAGGGAGTTTTTAAATGCCGCCTGTTTTACATTGTTGATGCTATAATTAACACTGCTGGTAAAGTTAAAACGGGTGTAATTACGCCCCCCGGCAAACACCAGCGGCACTTGTAACCCGGCCTGTAACCGCGTTTCGTTCCAGTTTACTTCTACAGGGTTACGGTTTTGGTCAAACCCGTAATCGCGCCGGTCTAAAGTATAATTTACGTTAGTGAACAGGTAAGGAAACAATGCGCCGTAAGTTGTGGTAAAGCCGAATTGCTTGTAGCCCTCGTTGCGGTTGTAAGTGAAGGACAATTCGCTTTCGACCGTGTTTAAAATATTTTGCCCCAATAACGAGAACGAATATTCCGGGTCATCAATATTGGGGATTAAGCTATGAAAATTAAAAGGCCTCGTAAGTTTTGGATACTTGCGTACAGGCTGGTTTAAGGGCTGGATGCCGGCCAGTACATTAGCTGCTGAATCTTGCCGGAGCGACTGAATATTAAAATCAGATAACGGTTGAGGGGTGCCCACGGGCTGATAGTTGACGGTGTTTTTATCCACCTCGTGCATGCGATAGCCAAATGCACTAAAACTTACCCAACTGATTTTGTTGTTGCCGACCGCGGGCTGATAGCCACCAATAACACTCCGCAGCGAATCATTATCTAACTGAAATACCTGTTTATTAGGCACGCTTACCGCAAACAAGCGGTCCATATTGCCCGCAGTAGCGGTATAGTAAACCGTATCTTTTTGCACTACCGGGAAGGCTTTGGGTGACATATCTTCGGCCGTAAGCGGTGTTATTTTGCCGGTGGCAATGTCAATTAATGACACCGACATCCGGCCATCGTACAGGCGGACGGCTGCCACAATCTGCTCATTGTTATAAAACTTAGGATAGGTGTAATATGCATTATCCGGATTAGGCACCTCGGTAACCAGCTTGCCGGTAGCCGCATCTAATATATGTAAACTGTATTTGCCGGATGGAGGCACGTTGACGGCAACTATGCGGCTATTGTCGGCGTTAAAAGCCGGCGCAAAATATTTGGTTTTGTGCGTTAGCGCGCGTTGCTTGCCGGTAGCTACGTCAATAATTTTCAGCTCGTTGTATTCGCGGTAACTCCAGCGGGCATCCGGCCGCCGCGCTGCATAAATAATCTGATTGTTTTGATAGGTAAAGTAGCCGTCTACCGTAAAGTCACTCAGGCGGATGCGTTTTTCGTTGGTACCGGTTTTAATCACAAAGGAAGCACGTTCTTTATAAGATGATTTGCGGTAGATGATACTGTTTCCATCTGCATAAACCGGAAACTCCTGGTTGCCGATGAAATGCTGATTTTGGGAATACTGTTTTGCTCCCGCTTCCAGTTCGGGCGTTAGCAGTTGATTTTTAAAGTAATCCAGCGCCGCGTTGCGGAACTTGGTGTAACTAACACCGGTATTTTTTTTGACCGCATACTGAAACGGATAAGCCAGCGTTTGATAGGCGGCCGCGTCATGGTTAATGTTTTTCCAAACCTGGCTGCCGTAGGTTTCGCGACCGTAGGCTACCATCATATAG
>CAXYKR010000336.1:0-5666 GCA_964277815.1 uncultured Mucilaginibacter sp.
CTTTTGCCCTGGTAAATGGTTACACCGCGGCCCATCTGCATGGTAATTACCTTGCGGATAACCTCGCTTTTTACCGACACTACGGTAATGCCCGTGTATTGCTCAATACCGTTTAATATCAGGTCAATCATTTTAGAGGCAGCAATGTAGGTAAGCACAGAGTACATGGCCTTTTCGACCCCTAAAAAGAAGGCTGCCGTTAAAAAGATGATGATATTTAAAATCAGTACAATGTCGCTTATTTTTAACAGCTGCGCCTTTTTGCTCAGCAGCAGGGCGGCAATTTCGGTACCGTCTAACACGGCGCCGCCACGCATGGCAAAGCCAATACCCACGCCTATAAAAAAACCGCCGAATACGGCAGTCAGCAAACGGTCGGAGGTCATGTCCGGAAAGTGCAGAAACGCAATAGCCAGCGACAGGCCCAGTATACCGGTAAAGCTTTTAATGGCAAACCACATCCCCAGGCGTTTATAGCCCAGTAACAAAAAAGGGATGTTGAGCACAAAAATTAAAATGGCAATGGGCACGCCCGTAATATCGGCGGCCAGCATGGAGATGCCCGTTACACCACCATCGATAAAATGACTGGATAGCAAAAAGCCCTTCAACCCGAAAGCGGCCGACACAATGCCTAAAAAGATTAATAACCAGTCTGATAATGCTTTTTCGTCGGTAGCTTTCATAGTGTAATTAAGTGTAGTTTGTATTAATTTTGCAGTAAACAACGCTTACAGCAGCGTGGTTTGGGGGATAATATACAAAATCAGGCTTAATTTTTGTTACAACACACATATGGAGACGAAGCAAAAAACGATACTGGTAGCAGATGATGACGAAGCGATTGTAGATTCCATAGCAGCAATACTCGATATGTCGGGATACGAGGTGCTGTTTGTTAACGATGGCACCTCGGTAATGCAGGCCATCAAAGCCCAGCCCGACTTAATTTTGCTGGATATACAGATGCCCGGCCACGATGGGCAGGCTGTTTGCAGGCAGATTAAGCGGCAGGCATCCACCAAAGACATACCAGTGATTATTGTTTCGGCCAGTATGGATGTACGCAGTAAAGCAGAGCAGGTTGGCGCTGATGACTACCTCGAAAAACCCTTTGAGATGGACGTACTACAGCAAAAGGTGTTCAATTTGTTAAACAGGTAGATTACAGCACTATACACCATGTTATATAACTATCAGTGTAAATTTACTGATGGTTTAAACCTTTTATCGCGTTTGGCGAGCCTAAGCGCCGATATAATTTATATCTTGCGGTTTTATTGTAAACCAAGTGACTTTTTTAGACTTCAACTTTAACGAGCAGCTAACCGAAGGCCTGCTCAGCATGGGCTATAAAACGCCTACTGCCATACAGCAAATGGCCATACCGGTGGTAATGGAGGGTAAGGATATCATTGCCTGCGCCCAAACCGGCACCGGCAAAACTGCTTCGTACCTGCTGCCCGTTTTAAACTTAATTGGTCCGCACCCCAAGCACCAGATTACCGCGCTGGTACTGGCCCCCACCCGCGAGCTGGCCCAGCAAATTGACCAGCAGGTTGAAGGTTTGGCTTACTTTACCGAAATAAGCTCGCAAGCCGTATTTGGCGGCGGCGATGGCAGTGCCTATGAGCAGCAAAAGCGCGGTATCACCAATAAGGTTGATATTTTGATTGCTACGCCGGGGCGCTTAATTTCGTTTTTAGCATCGGGCGCATTAAAGCTCAACCACTTGCAATATTTAATTTTAGACGAGGCCGACCGCATGCTGGATATGGGCTTTTACGAGGATATAATGCGCATCATCAGCTATTTGCCTACTAAAAGGCAAACGCTCATGTTTTCGGCCACTATGCCGCCGCGCATTCGTACGCTGGCTAAGTCGATATTACACAACCCCGAACAGGTTAACATTGCCATTTCGCAGCCGGCCAGCGGCATCAACCAGCAGATTTATAAGACCTTTGATGCACAAAAAACCAAGCTGTTAACCATGCTGCTCAACAGCGGCAAGTACACCAGCATCATCGTTTTTGCATCAACTAAAGAAAAGGTAAAGGCCTTATACAAAGAACTCAAAGCGGCAAAACTTAAAGTAAACGCTTTCCACTCTGATATTACCCAGCACGAGCGCGAAGAAATTTTGCTGGAGTTTAAAAATAAGCAATTACCTATCATCATCGGTACCGATGCCCTGTCGAGGGGTATTGACGTAGAGGGGATTGACCTGGTAGTAAACTACGACGTACCCGGCGACCCGGAAGATTATATTCACCGCATTGGCCGTACGGCGCGCGCGGCAACAACCGGTACCGCCATCACGTTTGTAAACGAACGCGACCAGCGCAAGTTTAAAAACATACAACAACTCATTGAGCGCGAAATTGACGAAGTGCCCCTGCCACCCGAGTTAGGCGAGGCTCCGCAATTTAAACCGGATAGCGATGGCCAGAAACGCCGTCACCGCGGCGGCGGCAAAAAGCGGTCTGGAGGCGGCGGTAATAGTGGTAGTAACGGAGCCGGCAATAGTGGCGGTGGCAATGGCGGCGGTCAGCGTAAGCCTAACAACAACAACAGGCCACGTGGTAACAGGCCCAACAATAATAACAAGAACAAGCCCAATAACAAACCTGATAACAGCAACAACGATAAGCCAAATCCAGGCATCGCTTCTTAATTAGTGCTGAGCCACCGGCTTGCCCACGCAGGGTACTTATCCAGTACCTTTTGCGGGTTGTAAGTATACCAGGCATAGCCCGAGCGGCGTTCGCGCGCTACCTCGGCCAGCGAGTATACTACCTTGCTGTCGCGGTTGCAAAACATAGGCCGGTGGGTTTGCAGCTCATAATAGCGTGCCCAGATAGGCGGCGCTGAGGGGTCTTGTACCACTACGCGGTCGGTACGCGATATGGTGTACTGGCTGGTATCGGGCGGTGCCGCTACTGTTTGTACCCGGGTGCCCTCAATAGCCGAATCCTTAAACCAGCTCACCGCGTGCTTTACGGCACTTTTGACTTCGGCCGATGGATGGTCGATGCTCATCAGCAGCAATACAATATTGGCGCTTTCGGCATTGCAGATGCTTGGCGGCTCAAAGGCGCGGGCCCAGGCCGGCTGCAGCGTTACCTCGTCGTGCTGCTGGCACCAGGCGGTAATTTCGCCAAAGTCGTTAATCTGCGTTTTTAATATACAGTCGATACCTTTATTAAAAGATTGCGCTACCTTACCGTACAAATCATCGTTTACAAACGAAAAGTTTTCGCGGTGGTCTTTGATGTCTTTCAGCAAATTCATGATACCTACATAAGCATCATCGTTATAAGTAATATGACGGCTGTAGTTGTTTTCTAAAGGGTAATACTGCGGCCAGCCCCCGTTGGCGTACTGGGCCGATAAGATGAACTGAATACCCTTAACCGCAGCATCGGCATATTTTTGCTGCCCGGTTGCACGGTATACATCGGCCAGGCAGGTTACGTGGGTGTAGGTGGTGCCGTTATCAAACGTAGTATTTAGGTTGCCCTTATCATTGCGGATGCTGTCTTGCTGGCCGGGCGTTAAAATGGCGGTTACATCGTAGTTTTTGGCCCAACCTCCGTTATCTTTCTGAAACAAAAGAATGTTATCGCCAATGGCTACCACATCATTACTGGCATAGCGTGGTTGCTTGCGCTTGGGGTTGATAATGTTGTGCTTATCCTTAATACCATACCAATGGCCGGCATTGCTGGCAAAAATCTGCGTATCCAGCTTGTATTTTTTACTTGCGGTTTGAGCCCGAACAGCGCTTACAGCCAAGGTCAGTAATAGCGTAATTGCAATCTTGTTCATAAAATTGTAATCATAAATATACATTATTTTTAAATACAATAACAGGGTAAGCAATTACGGATATGTAACAACAGCGTGACGGGCATTCATATTGATTATTTATTAAATTGGCCTGATGAAACGCACACTCCACTCATTATCGTTTGCATCGGCGGTTGCCCTGCTGCTATCGGCAGGTACGGCCACGGCGCAGCAAAGCACCGTAATTGACCAGATTGTAAAAGAAGGCACCGAAAACTCGCAGCTCGAGAAGCTGGCCCACGAGCTGATTGACGGTATTGGCCCCCGACTGGTAGGCACGCCGCAGATGCAGCAGGCCAACAATTGGGCCGTTGCCAAGTACAAAGGTTGGGGCATTAACGCCCGCAACGAAAAGTGGGGCGAATGGCGCGGCTGGGAACGGGGCATATCGCACATTGATATGGTATCCCCGCGTGTACGTTCGCTTGAGGGTACGCAACTGGCCTGGAGCCCCGGCATGGGCAACCAAACTGTAACAGCAGAAACCATCATCCTGCCAGACCTGGCCGACTCTGTTGCCTTTCAGCAATGGCTGCCTACCGTAAAAGGAAAACTGGTAATGATATCGATGTGCCAGCCCACCGGCCGCCCCGATTATAACTGGCAGGAGTTTGCCACCAAAGAATCATTCGACAAAATGAAGGCAGAGCGCACCGCCGCCACCGAAGCCTGGCGCAAGCGCGTTGCCAAAACCGGCTATACCTTACGCACGCTACCCGTAGCGCTCGAAAATGCTGGTGCCGCCGGCATCATTACCAATTACTGGTCGGCCGGATTTGGGGTGGATAAAATATTTAGCGCCTATACCAAAAAAGTGCCTACTGTTGATATTGCTTTAGAAGATTATACGCTGTTGTACCGCTTAACCGAATCGGGTAACAAGCCGCGCATTGCCCTGCACACCGAATCTAAAGAACTGGGTGTGGTGCCTACTTATAATACCATTGCCGAGGTAAAAGGCAGCAGCAAAGCCAAAGAGTATGTAATGCTGTCGGCCCACTTCGACTCGTGGGACGGCGCCTCGGGCGCTACCGATAATGGTACAGGCACCCTGGTGATGATGGAGGCTATGCGAATCCTCAAAAAAGTGTATCCTAAACCAAAACGTACGATTCTGGTTGGCCACTGGGGCAGCGAAGAAGAAGGCCTGAACGGCTCGCGCGCCTTTGTTGAAGACCATCCAGAAATTGTACAAAACCTGCAGGCTTTGTTTAACCAGGATAACGGCACCGGCCGGGTGGTAAACATTTCGGGTCAGGGTTTTGCGCACGCCGGTGAGTACATTACCCGCTGGCTGGCCGCGGTGCCATCCAATATCCGCGACTCAATTAAAACCAGTTTTCCGGGTATGCCGGGTGCCGGAGGGTCCGACTTTGCATCGTTTGTGGCCGCAGGAGCACCGGGCTTTTCGTTAAGCTCGCTGAGCTGGTCGTACGGTAACTATACCTGGCACACCAACCGCGACACCTACGATAAGATTGTGTTTGACGACGTGCGCAAAAATGCTATCCTCGCCGCCATCCTTATCTACATGGCCAGCGAAGACCCGCAAAAAACATCAACCGAACGTGCACCATTGGGGAATAATCCACGCACCGGACAACCCATGAAATGGCCCGAGCCGGTAAAGGCTACCAGGCGTGGTGGATTGGATTGATTTTAGGAGGTCGTATAACCTCGCATTCCGCCAGTCATCCTATGTTTGTGAAGAGTTATTAAGGATTAGATATTTAAGAGTAGATTTAAAGTAGAAGAAAAAGGGTAAAGAGAAAAGATTAAGATCTGTCATTGGCTGTAGGAAGCCGTTCGGCATG
>CAXYKR010000337.1:0-5942 GCA_964277815.1 uncultured Mucilaginibacter sp.
GCTTCCAGTGCGTCGCGTTGAGTCAGCAATACTTCCATATAATCTGCCCGGGTTGATTTGAACAAATCGTTAGAAATATTGATGGACTGTGACAGCTTTTGCACCTGCTGCGATTTTAATTCGTAGCTTTTTTCGAGGTTGCCAATGTTAGATAACTGGTTAGCCACCTCCATATAAGCGTTCAGGATGGTACGCTCATAGTTAAACACTGCCTGTATTTGTTTGGCATTAGCCGTACCGTAAACCGATTTGATGGCATTCCTGTTTACCAAAGGCGCTACCAAGTCCCCTCCTATTGAATACAGTAAGGATTCAGGCGTACGCAACAGGTAAGACGGGTTAAATGCCTGGTAACCGATAGCGGCAGATATACCCAATGATGGGTAAAACTGCGCCTTAGCCACTTTTACGTCCAATTTTGAAGCTGCCAAGTCTAACTCGCTCCTGCGGATATCCGGACGGTTGGCCAGCAACTGCGATGGTAAACCGGCTTTGATGTCGGCCAATGGCAAATTATCAAACGAATGAAAATCGCGCTGAATGTGTTGCGGATAACGGCCTAACAAAAAATTAATCCGGTTTTCGGTTTCCGTAATTTTTTGCTGGATGCCGTATTGCAGGCTTTGCGTGCTTAAAACCTGCGCCTCAAACCGGCGAACAGCCAATTCGGTAACACGGGTAGCCTCTTTTTGTATCCTTACAATTTTGAGCGCGTTGGTCTGGATGTCGATATTCTTTTTAACAATATCCAACTGGTTGTCCAAAGCCAGCAATTCATAATACGAGTCGGCAATTTCGGCTATCAGGTTGGTCACCATAAAGTTCCGGCCCTCAACACTCGACAGATACCTGGTTACCGCCGCTTTTTTAGCATTGCGCAATTTATGCCAGATGTCAACCTCCCAGGTAGCGTAAGCCGCCAGCAGGTAATTGGGTAGCGGGTCGGGCATTTCCTTACCAGGTTTTATCTCAGTGGTAGCCTCCATGGCTCCGCGGCTGGTATATCTGGCTACCTTATCTAAATCCGCCCCTGCTTTTACACCTATGAAAGGCAGGTACTCCCCTTTACGGGCCTGGATTTCGTTTTTGCCAATTTGAATTTCCTGCAAGGTGATATTTAACTCTTGATTATTCTTCAGCGCAGTGTCAATCAGGCTGTTCAAATTCGGGTCGTTAAAAAACGTATTCCAGGTTAGCTTAGCCGTATTGGTGCTGTCGGTTGCAGCATCGGCGGTGTAACTTGCCGGTACAGCCTTGTTTTCGGTACGCTGAACCATTGTCGGTATTTTACAGGCACTGTATACTACCGATAGGCAAGCAATTCCTATATATTTATTTATCTTACTCTTATTCATTGTGATTAGCATTCTCGGTTACTAAGCTTTCTTCTTTGGCTTTAAAAAACCAAAGTTTTCTTTTCTTCTTTTTGGTGTGGGTAAAATCTTCAGACAATGGCACCTGGTCTTCATCCTGAATCAGTTTGCGACCGGCAGCCAGTGAACCAAAGATGTAGTACAGACCCGGCACAATGATTACGCCGAAGATGGTACCCAGTAACATACCACCCGCCGAGGCAGCACCAATGGTACGGTTACCCAAAGCACCAGGCCCGGTTGCGAATAACATCGGTATTAAACCTGCTACGAACGCAAACGAAGTCATCAAAATTGGACGGAAACGCACCTTGGCACCCTCAATGGCTGCCTCTAAAACGGTAGCTCCCTGCTGATGCTTTTGCGCCGCAAACTCCACAATCAGTACCGCGTTTTTACCCAACAAACCAACAAGCATTACCAAACCTACCTGGGCATAAATATCATTTGATAAACCCATCACTTTTAACAGGAAGAAAGCGCCGAATACCCCGGTAGGTAATGATAAGATTACTGCCAACGGAATAATAAAGCTTTCGTACTGAGCAGCCAACACGAAGTATACGAACACCAATACCACCAGGAAGATGTAAACCGCCTCGTTACCGCGGCCCACCTCATCTTTAGATAAACCAATCCAGTCGATATCGTACCCGCGTGGCAATGTTTCTTTGGCCACTTGCTGTATTACCTTGATGGCCTCGCCGCTGCTGTAACCCGGCGCCGGTGCACCGTTGATAGCCGAGGCAGTGTACATGTTAAAACGGGTAATCTCGTTCAGGCCCTGCTTCTTCTTTATTTTCATGAAGGCAGAATAAGGCACCATCTCGTCACGGTTGTTTTTCACATACAGCTTCAATAAGTCTTCGGGCAATGCACGATACTCTGGTGACGACTGTACATAAACTTTAAAGAAGTTACCAAACCGGATAAAGCCCTGCTCATAGGTACTACCAATCAGTATGGAAAGGTTGTTCATGGCCTTGCTGATAGTCACCCCTTTTTGCATAGCCGCTTTGTTGTCAATCTCCAGCTCGTATTGCGGGTAGTTAGCCGCAAAGAAGGTAAATAGACCGGTAAGCTCTTTACGCTTTTTAAGGGCGGCCATAAACTCATCATTTACCTTGCCAAAGCTTTTATAATCGCCCGAGTTAGTCTGGTCGAGCAAACGCAGCGAGAAACCACCTGCAGCACCATAACCCGGAACAGCCGGCGGTTCGAAGAACTCGATGGTAGCACCAGGTATTACACGGCCCTTTTCTTCCAGTTCCTGCACAATCTCATTAGCCGAATGCTTACGTTCAGACCAGTCTTTTAAGTTAATTAAACAGGTACCTGCGTTTGAACCACGGCCCTCGGTTAACACCTCGTAACCTGCCAACGCTGATACCGATGCCACACCATCAACTTTCTCAGCTATTTTTTGAAGCTGACGAGCAATGTCGTTGGTTCTTTCGAGCGTAGAGCCCGGAGGCGTTTGGATAATGGCGTATACCTGGCCCTGGTCTTCGTTAGGGATAAAGCCGGTTGGCAGCGAGTTAGAGGTAAACCAGATGCCCGCACAAAATGCAATGAGCATGGTAAAGGTTACTACCCGTCGGCTGGCAATGCTTCTGAGCAAGCTGGTATAGCGGCCGGTAACCCGGTCAAACCAGCGGTTAAATCCGTCCAGTCCACGGTCAACAATGGTTTTCTTTTGCGGCTGGCCATGATGGTTTTTCAAAATCATGGCACACAATACCGGCGTTAAGGTAAGCGCCACAAAACCCGAAATTACAATGGATGTAGCCATAGTGATAGAGAACTGCCGGTAAAAAATACCCACCGGACCACTCATAAAGGCCACCGGCACAAACACCGCCGTCATCAAGAAGGTGATGGCAATGATGGCCCCGCTGATTTCCTGCAATACTTCCTTAGTCGCTTTAAAAGGCGACAGATGGTCTTCGGCCATTTTGGTATGCACGGCCTCGACGACGACAATCGCGTTATCTACCACAATACCGATAGCCAGTACCAACGCAAATAAGGTAATCAGGTTAATGGTTAGCCCAAATAGCTGCATAAAAAAGAATGCACCTACCAATGATACCGGAACGGCCAGCGTTGGGATAAGCGTTGAACGCCAGTCGCCCAAGAACACAAATACTACGATAGCCACCAGGATAAATGCCTCCACCAGCGTGTGGATTACTTTTTCCATGGAAGCATCCAGGAAGCTCGATACGTCGTAGCTAATCTGGTAGTCCATACCCGGCGCAAAAGAACGGGCTTTGATTTCTTCCAGTTTGGCTTTTACTTCCTTAATTACATCACTCGCGTTACTGCCGTAAGTTTGTTTAAGGGTGATAGCCGCAGACGGGTGACCATCCATATTTGAGTAGATGTCATAAAACTCACTACCCAACTCTACATCGGCTACATCTTTCAGATACAGGATTTCGCCGTTTTTATCAGCCCGGATGATTACATTTTTGTATTGCTCGGGCTTATCGTAACGGCCGGCATAGGTCAATACATATTCTAATGATTGTGAACGTTTACCGGTACTCTGTCCTAAACGGCCAGGCGAGCCGATGATACTTTGTTGCGCCAAAGCCTCCATCACCTCATCGGTTGATACGTTGTAGGCACGCATACGGTCGGGCTTAAGCCAGATACGCATGGCATACTGACGGCTACCCAATATTTTAGCGCTACCAACACCTTTCAGACGGCTTAACTCGGGTATAATGTTTACCCCGGCAAAGTTGTACAAAAAGTTTTCGTTGGCCTTAGGGTCTTTACTGTAAAGATTCACATACATCAGCATGTTGGGCGAGGTATAACTCACCACTAAACCTTCGCGCTGTACCAGTTCGGGTAAACGGTTGGTTACCTGCTCAATGCGGTTTTTTACGTTTACTACCGCCTGGTTGGGGTCGGTTCCTAAATCAAATACTACCTGTATGGTAGCCTCGCCGGCACTGGTAGCATCAGAGGTCATGTACTTCATGCCCGGAGCGCCGTTGATGGCTTTTTCCATTGGGATAAGTACGGAGTTTACCAGTACATCGGCACTGGCGCCCGGGTAGGCAACGTTTACCACTACCATTGGAGGCGCGATAGACGGGAACTGCGAAACCGGAAGGGTTTCGATGGCCAGCACCCCCATAAATATGATGACCAGCGACAGTACTATTGCCAGCACTGGTCTTTGCATAAATTTATTAAACATGGTTGTTTAGATTTAAGCTGGTAGATTATTCTGACGGTAATCTTAACTGACCAAGCACCGATTTCATATTTTCGAACTCGTAGGTGATTTTGTCGTTGTTGGTTACCTTTTTCAGGCCTTCCAGCAAAATTTTGTCATTAGGAGATAAACCGGCGGTTATTTCGTACAAATCGTTCATGTCGGCACCAATGGTAATTTCGCGGGCCTGCACACGGCTGTTTTTATCAACCACGTATACATATTTTTTCTCCAGCACCTCAAATGTTGCTTTTTGCGGAATAAGCAATGCCTGTTTGAGCGGAACAATCATTTGCACGTTACCGGTTTCGCCGTGGCGTAACAGTCCTTGTGGGTTAGGGAAAGTAGCACGGAACGGAATGTTACCGGTTTCGTTATCAAAGTCGGCTTCGATGGTTTCAACTACACCCGGGTACGGGAACAGTTTATGGTTAGCCATCAGTAATCTCACTTCAGGCTTCTCTTTCTTGTTCTCGGTTTTGTAATCCAGGTATTCAGCCTCGGGCACGTTAAAGTAAACCCACATTTTACTGTTATCAGCTAAAGTGGTCATCAGGTCGCCTTCTTCAATCAAACTACCGGGACGAACCTGCAAACGGTCGATATAACCATCAAAAGGTGCAGTGATAGATAAGAAGCGCAGGTGAGTTTGGCTTAAGGATAACTCGGCTTTGGCTTTGTTTAATTTAGCTTTGGCCATAGCCAGTTCGTTTGGCGCAACAATGTTGCTGTCTCTCAGCTTTTTGGTATTCTGATATTCAATTTGCGCCAGGTTAACTTCGGCTTGGGTTTTCTGCATTTCGGCGCCTAACACTTTAGGCATAATCTGAAATAACAGTTGGCCTTTTTTAACGAACTGACCTTCGTCTACATAGCTCTTCTCAAGGTAGCCGCGTTCCTGGGCTCTGATTTCGATGTGACGGATGGAACGGATTTGGCCAACATACTCGTTGACTACAGTGGTGTCCATTTTTAACGGACTGGTAACTAAAAGCTTAGCTTCGGCTTCTTTTTGCTCCTTTTGTTGTTTACAGCTTGTATGTAGCAATAAGGCACACAAACCCATAAACACGAATTGTACTTTCATGACAGTTTGGAAATTTTAATTAGGATTTTGAAATTGTTTTTAACGAGAGTTATGATTAAGAAATGCGAAGCAACACTTTATATAAGCGAAGAGCACATTTCAGCAAAAAACAATAAATAGAAAACAATACGGCTATATGTAATATGCCGATGGAAAGAGCAGAATCAGATTCTGAAAACCCGGAAGGTGATGTATAATTTTGTGGTAAGAAGTACCGAGAGAAGATAGTGCGAAGGATAGGTAAAGT
>CAXYKR010000338.1:0-4773 GCA_964277815.1 uncultured Mucilaginibacter sp.
CTGATGTGAGTTCTTCGTTAAGCGTTTCGGCCTGCGACTCTTTGTCACGAACCAACTGCCAGGCCAGCACCCGCTGGGTAACATCGGTAGCGGTATTGATGACAGCATAGGTTTTACCTTCAGCATCCATCACCGGCCGGTATTCAAAATCGAAATAGGTCGGTGTAAGCACGCCATTGATATTGACGTTGGCAAGCGTATCGGTGGCCGTGTAAACCTCTCCGTTTTGCCAAACACGGTCCAGCAGCGGAAAAAACTCGGCAAACTCTGGGGCTACTTCGGCCAGGGGTTTACCCAAAATACTATCGTCTTTATGCCAGATGCGCAGCATGGCATCGTTGATAAAGCCAATTTGCAGATTTTGGCTGGTATACACCACTGTACCCTCCCGCGCCTGCGCAAGTATTTGCAATATGATACTACCGGGAGGCAGGTTTGACAGGGTATTCAAGAGGAGGATGAAATTTTATGGTGTAAATATATAAAATTATGAATTGGATGTATGGGATGGGTTTTAAAAGAGCTTTTTGGAGTGGAATGAATTATTGTTTCCGCTTGTATAAAAATGTAAATACGATCGTAACCTCAGCCAGTGGTCTTTATAATCTTTTCCCCGCTTAATGCTGCGGTGGCTATTTCTTTGTCTTGAATCAGAATTTACAGAATTAATGGATTTACAGAATTTTTTTTAGGCTTTCAATGTCCTCCCCAGCCCCATGTAGTGGAGTTTTAATTTGCCCTATTCAAAGGCTCACCCTTTAGGGGGCCGGGGGGCTACTCCACAAAGGCCCGTTCTTGCTGTAAGAAACGCTGACTCGCCCTTCGCGCAATAGCTTATTTAATAACTGTTCGGCTTCGGCGGCAGGCAGGTCGCTTAATTCGGTAAACTCTCGGGTAGCGAGGGTTTTGAAACAGGCAAACAAACTCTGCCAGCTTTGGTCGTAAGGCTGTGGCACAGCATGCGGCAATAGTTTTTGGATGGCGGCTTGGTAAGCCTCATAGGGTTTGCAGCCGTAAACAAACTCGGTGCGGCCGGTAACATCCGTAATAAAAACCGACGGAAATCCCCTTACGCCCATTTGGCGGGCCAGGGCTAAATCGGCTTCAAAAGCCTCGCGACCGGCGCAGGTAAAATCTGCCTGCCAGCGGGTCACATTTAAACCGGCCTGGGTGGCGGCTTGCAGCATCACCTCGGGTTTGGCAATGTTCATCTTTTTTAGAAATACCATTTCGCGCATAATGCGCAGCATGCCAATGGCCTTTTGCTCATCCTGCAGTTGGGCGGCTTTAAAGGCGATGGATGGCGGGTAAGACGAATGCAAAGGGTCTTCGAGCCAAACGTCGCCATCAATGGGCATGTTGTAGTGTGCGCTTACTTCGTCCCAGTGATGGGCCACGTCTGATGGTTTGCTGATGCCACCACTGTTGTAACTCCAATTGGGCAGCAGGCCGCCCATGTGGTAATCCACCTCCAGCAGGTGCCCGTAGGACAATTTGAGTTTGCGCAGCTGCGGCTCAATGCCCCAGCACGATGAGCAGATAGGATCGGTAAAGTAAATAATCTTCAGCGGTTTATTGTTAGCTGTTACAGTTTCGGCAGGTTGGCTGGCGGATTGGGCAGACATTTCGCAGATGCCGGTTTTGGGGTCGCAGAGTAATGGGTTATTTTCGGTAGTCATGCAGGTATGCGTTAAACGTTCAGTTTGCCGGCAGTTGAGGTTTTAAGTGGTACCTTTGTACCCGAACTAAAAAAACCGACTGTTGGGTTAATACAAAAGTCGCAAACCCGTTAAACACCATCAATGAGTCAAAAAAAGATGACTACCCTAAAAGCTGACCAAACTAGCGAAGCCTGCCCGGCGCAGGCCCTGCTCAAGCTATTATCGGGCAAGTGGAAACCGCAGTTATTTAAGCTGGCCACACTGTCGCCGCTGCGGTTTAACACGCTGCTACGCCAGTTGGAGGGCAGTAACAAGCAGTCGTTGTCGATAGCGCTCAAAGAATTGGAAGAAGCGGGTATCTTGCGAAAAAACGTACTCAAATTAAAGCCACTGCACATTGAGTACTATCTTGCAGAAAAGGGCAAGGCGCTCACGCCTGTCTTTTTGAGCCTCGAGAATTTAATTTGAAAGTTCCGGCTTTTTCTGAGGCGTTATATTAACTTAAATCAAAAAGCTGCCCGCAGGATTAATCGTACCGGGCAGTTGTTGATGATAAAGGTTAGGTAAAAAAAGTTAAGGGACAATTGAGTTGCTTTAAGCCAGACTAAACCAGCCCAACTGCAGTCTCTATACCCGATTAGTATATTTTGCAGCCCTGCAAAATCTTCAAGAACCATACGATTTCATGGCACATATTACTGGGAAATGTTTTTTGCGCCCATTAACAGCGCCAGTGCCCCTTTATTGAGCGAAACAGTTGCACTGTCGGAGATACGATTATTGCTTTTGGCGATGCTTGTACCGTAAAGGGTAAGTACGCTTCTGCCATGCACGTTTAAATCGGCCTGGTCAATTTTGTTGTTGTCAAGCACGGTTAATAAGCCGCGGCCGTCATTATTGTCGCCCAAAAACACGTTTAACCTGCCTAAATGGTTGTCGTTTAACAAGATGGTCGTGCGATGATTGGCTCTTACCCCAAGGTGAGGCTGCGTAAAACCTTGCACTTTGGTATTAATATACGAATTGTAAACATCAATATTACGCTGACTATCAGCAACCTTCGGACCCTCTGCTATTACGCTGTCGATTGCGGGGCACACCACTATAACCCCACCATCCAACTGGGTAGCTGTTCCGCTACCTATATACTTCATTTGTAAAACCCCACCATGGTTGACAAAGCTTAATTTATCCGAAACATAAGGATTAAGATATATCTTATATTCAGCACCTTGCTGTATTCTGATGCCAAACAAATGGGCAGCGTTGTTTTCAACAATTTTAAATTTGCCAAGGTTAAGTTCTTTCATGCCGTAATACGGCCGCTTGTAATCGCCTTTGTCAAATTCTTTTCGCAGTGCAATATTGTAGCCCAGTATATAGGCGAAGCTGATAAAGCCAAGGGCCAGTAAAATTTTATTACTTGTTTTCATGGTAAAGGTTTATTTCGGAAAGTTTTGATTGATAAAATGCTGATACTGCTGCTGTACTTCATCGAGCGAAATATCCAGTAGGTACAGGCTCCTGAAAAAGTCGGGCAGTTCTTGCTGCATAAAGCGCTCCTTACGCTGGGCTTTGATTTTGCCAAGAGCATCGGGTGCTACGAAAAGGCCTAAGCCGCGTTTATTAAATATTACGCCCTGGTTTTGTAGGTGCTCATAGGTGCGCATCACCGTGTTTGGGTTTACTTGCAGCTCAACTGCCAGTTCGCGCACAGATGGTATTTTTTGCTCGGGTAACCATTTGCCCAGCGATATATGGTCGCTCACGTACGCTGCTATTTGCAGGTAAATGGCTTCTCTGTCGTTAAAATTCATGAGCTACACCTCCTTTTCTTTGAGTTTAAAATAGGCGGTTGCCCATAACAATACTGCGGTAGTCACTACAATAGCTGCCATCCAAAAAGTAAAGCCTTTAACCACGAACAGATAATATGTTTGGCCATGCTCTTTAAACGAAACACCTGCAAACGGTAACGTAAAATGTGCCCCCGGAATAATTAAAATACGGGCCAGGAGTTCGTTAACCAGCAAATACAAAATTACGAAGGCAAACAGGGTAAAGGCTGTTTTGATGAAATGCAGATTTTTAAAATAGATAGCACCCCAAAAAGCGAAAGCATGCAGTACAATATATCCGATAAAAACGATATAAAACTTCTGGTCTAACGAGAATATATTAATCATTTCGTTATGCATTATTTCGTACGGTGCTCCTATGGCAAACAGGGCACCATCTATCCCAAAAAACAAACCGATATAAACTAACTGGTAGATGATAAAGGTATAAATCCATGCCACCAGGTAGTTTTCGAAATGAGAAACCGGCAAAGTTAAGGCCGGTATAGCTTTCTTTTTTTCGCTTAAATTATAAAAGGCAAGACTGGTAAAAATAGTACCGCAAGCCAGGTATAAGAAAACGAATACATTAGCCTGGTTAGGAATATTCAGTTTCTGATGGCCCTCATTCCAAAGAAAGCCCAGGCATATTGTTAAAATTCCGGCCAGTACGGCTATTGATAGCAGGTAGCTTTTTATATGTTCAACGGTGTGCTTGCGGTACAGCCGTGCAAATCGACCATGATTGAATGTATTATTCATAGGGTTCAGGTTATTTTAATAAACTAATGAGTGGTTGATTATCGCTGGTAATGGCGTTAAAAAGCAGTTCCATATCTACTCTGCTGTAAGCGCCGCTGGTATTGGGCACAATAGCCGTTAGCCCCGTCATGCCTTCTTCGGCATATAAATGGCCGGTGCTGTTGGCGGGTACGGTAACAAAAGATACACGGTCGGCAATCTCGTCCAGTTCTTTAGCCACCACAATTTGCCGGTTGTGCAGTACCAGCAGGGTATCAATCAGGTTATTCAAATCGCGCACCTGGTGGGTGGAGATAATAAAGCAACGGTCGTCGGTAAGGGCCGAGGCAATAATTTTACGGAACTGAGTTTTCGACGGGATATCCAAACCGTTAGTAGGCTCATCCATGATAAGCAGCGAAGTGTTGGTGGCCAGCCCAAACGCAATCATCACCTTTTTTTGCTGACCGTAAGACAGCCGGGTTAGCACTTCTTCGGGCGTCAATTCAAACTCGGCAAGCATAGCGTCAAAC
>CAXYKR010000339.1:0-8646 GCA_964277815.1 uncultured Mucilaginibacter sp.
ACTCTTTCCCTACACGACGCTCTTCCGATCTACAGCAGCCGCGGGAGATGCTTTAGGCAGCATCAACCCTGAGGACATTGAAAGTATTGACGTGGGCAAAGATGCAGCAGCAACTGCTATTTATGGTAGCCGTGCAGCAAACGGTGTTATTTTCGTAACTACAAAAAAAGGAAAAAGAGGTAAAACTTTAGTAACCCTGGACAGCTGGATTGGCGTAAACAAGCCGTTTCGTTTACCCAAGCTTTTAGGTGCGGCCGATTATACCGTACTGAAAAATGAAGGTTTGGTAAATGCCGGTACCTACCGCAGAACCGGCGCGAGTAACGATTTGTATTACGAAAATACTTTGGACGCTAATGGTAATATTGTAAATACTGATTGGCTGGATTTGATTTACCGAACAGCTACATCTTATAACAGCACAGTAAGTTTATCCGGAGCTAACGAGTCTACCAGCTATTATTTGTCGGCCAACTGGACCAAGCAACAGGGGTTACTTGAAAAAAATGATTTCAACCGTAAACAAATGCTTGCCAATTTTGACCATAAAGCCAGCAAAATTATAACTATTGGTGGTAAACTCTCATACAGTAATAGCTTAAATACAGCTGCCACCAGTTCGGGCTCGCAAAGCGGCGAAGGCTTCGGCATCACCGGTTTGGGTCGTATTGGTTTGGTATTACCTCCAAACATCAGCCCATATAATGCCGATGGTTCTTATAATGTAAACAGCAATACCTTGGGTTTAGGCGCTAACCGTGGTATAGGTGTAGGCTATTACAATATTGCTCCTATTTTAGATTTAAACCGTTCTAATAACGAGTTAAATCAAATTGCATCTAACTTGTATTTACAGATAAAGCCATTATCATGGATTGTCTTTAAATCACAATATGGTATTGATTATTTATATCGTAACATAGATATTTACCAAAACCCGATACAGGGCGATGGTAACCCAACCGCATCAGCCACCGGGACATTCTTTAAAAATCAAAGATGGGTTTGGGATAATACCTTACAGATTGACCGCAGTTTTGGCGGTAAGCATAACTTTAGCTTGTTATTAGGTAACGAGCAGCAACGTACCATTTCGAGAGGTTTCGGTATTAACCGTACTGTAATATCCGACCCTGCTTTCAATGTAATACAAGCAGGTTTTGGTACTAACGTGCCATCAGGGTTGAATTATTCTGAAGATTATTTGGTATCGTTTTTTGGTCGTTTTAACTACAACTTCGATAAAAAATACTACCTCGACGTTACTTTACGCCGCGATGAATTTTCTGGCTTCGGTGCTAATAATAAAGCAGGATATTTTCCTGGTGGTGCCCTTGCTTACGAAATTGCCCGCGAAAAATTTTGGACAGACATTAAGGCTGACAAGATTTTCAGCAGTTTTAAACTACGTACCAGCTATGGTAGGGTAGGTAATTCAAATGCCGTTGGTGCTTATGATTCTTATGGTTTGTATGGAAGCGGATTGTACAATACTGGTGGTACATTACTTTTTAATCAAACCGGAAACCCTAACCTGAAATGGGAAACTATTACTAAAACCGATGTTGGCGCTACATTCGGTTTCCTGGGCGATAGAATTACCGGCGAGCTTACTTACTACAAAAGCGATATTAAAGACTTAATACTTTCAGTACAAACTGCTCCTTCGGCAGGCTTACCATCAAGCCCGGTTATTAACGTAGGTTCGATGTTTAACAAAGGTTTTGAATTTGGTTTAAATGCGGATGCCATTCGTGGTAAAGCATTCAACTGGAATTCATCGTTTAATATCTCTTTTAACCGTAACCAGTTGACCAGTCTTGCTGATGGACAGACCCGCATTTTGACAGCAACATCTGGTAGTGAAACAGCAAGCATCAGTGAAATTGGTCATTCTGTGGGTAGCCTTTATATTGTACGTACCGAAGGTGTGGATCCGGCAAGTGGTCGCCGTATATTTTTAGACGGATCTGGCCGCCGCGTATTGTACAATCATGTACCTGCCACCGGTCGTTTCCAGTGGGAATATGAAGACGGTTCGCGCGCACCTGCTATTACTCAAAGTGCCGATGCGGTTAATTACAGGCAAACAGCACCTAAAGCTTTTGGTGGTTTTAGCAACACTTTCCGTTACAAAAGCTTCGACCTGAATGTGTTATTAACTTACCAGGTTGGTGGTTATACGTATTACGGTACCAATGCCGGTTTGCATGACCAGCGTTTTTGGAATAATACCACTGATGTATTAAACCGCTGGACAACACCTGGGCAAATTACCAATGTGCCGCGCTTAGTGGCCAGCGACAATGTATCTAATGGTTCTACACTGCCTATTTCGGCTAACGTATTCAAAAATGATTTCATCAAGGTAAAGAGCTTTAATTTTGGATATGCAATTCCAAAAGCCTTACTGAATAAGGTAGGAATATCCAATCTAAGATTCTATGTAACCGGATACAATCTGCTATTCATTACTAAATATCCGGGTTCAGACCCGGAAGTGTCATCTAACGGTGCCGGCAGCAACACTGCGCAGGGCATAGACCGTAATGCTGCCGCCAATCAACGTACGTTTACCGCAGGATTTACCGCTAAGTTTTAACACTTAAAGCAACTAACAGATGAAAAAAAGATTTTTAACAATCATATTAGGCTTCGGAGTACTGGTGATGAACTCCTGCCAAAAAAGTTTATTAACGCCCGAAAACCAAACACAGGTATCAGATGCTAACGGGCAGCCATTTAGCACAGCCGGACGTATCAAAAGTCAGGTGTTATCATTATATGGTTCAGGTTTAAGAAATTACTACTCGTCGTTATATAGCGGACGTTACCAGGTTTACCAAGAAGTTAAAGCAGAAAACTGGCTAAATTTATCGCAAAATGGCTTTACTGCTTACAACACTTGGTCTCAAAACGTAACAGCCACTACCGATGAAGTACTGAACGTATGGCAGCAATCATACTATGCCATTAACCTGGCTAACCTTTTTATTGAAGGTATGGAAAGTACAGGCAGAGCAACACTGGGTGATGCCAACCTGTCAAATAACTACATTGGGGAGGCTAAGTTTGTAAGAGCACTATCTTATTACTCGCTATTACAGCTATATGCCCGCCCTTATACCGAAAATAACGGCTCAAGCCCGGGCCTGCCTTTACGTTTAACCGGAAATTCGTCTTTTCAAAATTTTGATTTGGCCAGAAGTACCGTAGCGCAGGTGTACACCCAGATTTTAAAAGATTTGGATGAGGCAGAAACACAGGTGCCTTTAACTTACAGTTCGGCCGCCGATAATACCACCCGTGCGCACCGGAATACCATTATTGCGTTAAAAACAAGAGTTTATTTAACTATGGGCCGCTACAGTGATGTAATTACCGAAGCCAACAAAATGGTAGGTACCAGCACATTTACTGCAGCGGCAGGTAATGGCCCTGCCGGTCGTGTGGCTAATGCTTTACAATCAAACATTGTAAACGTTTTCAGGTCACCATACACCACTACCGAGTCTATATTCTCTATACCTTTTGTGGCCGGTACCGAAAATCCGGGTACGCAAAACCAGTTGGCTTACTATTTTTATCAAAATGCCAGTGCTGCCGGTGTTGCCGAATACTATCTTAACCCGTTGGGCGTGATAGCCGACCCGAACTGGAAAGCTACCGACGTAAGAAGAACAGGCCTATTATTTACCAATTCATCAACAGGGCGGGTTTACATTACTAAGTACAACCAGCCAAGCCCATACCCGGACTGGGCACCGGTAATACGTTATGCCGAAGTATTGTTAAACCTAGCCGAAGCGCGTGCCCGCACGCAAGGTGTAGATGCGCAGGCTATTGCGCTATTAAATGCCGTACGTGGCCGCTCTGATGCCAGTACCATTTTTACAGCAGGTAGTTTTGCCAACAGCACTGCATTGGTAAACGCTATACTTCAGGAAAGAAACATCGAATTTTTGGGCGAAGGTTTACGCAATATTGATTTGATGCGTACCCTGCAAACCATACCAGCTAAAATAAGCACCAACGGTACGGTGCTGGTTCAGGCTATTCCACCATCGGACCCAAGATATATTTGGCCGATTTCGAATAATGAATTATTGTACAATAAACTGATTACCAATAATTAATTTTTGATAACGGAATAAATTTAAATGGCCAGCTCTCCTAATAGAGCCGGTCATTTTTTTATAAATAAGTTATACTCGAACCAGTGCTGCTAACGTCCAATAGCACCTCTTTACCAAATACCATGGCCCAGTTATCTGCCACATGCCCGGCCGGAAAATCAAAGCAAACCGGATAATCATACTCATCAACAATGGCTTTAATAATTTCGTAAGCGTTTTGACCGAAAGGGATGTCGTTGTCTTTAGTGTCGGTAAACCCGCCCACGATTAACCCGGCCAGGTTGGCCAGTTTACCGGCTCGTTTCAGCATATACATCATCCGGTCAATATTGTATAAGTATTCGCCTACGTCTTCAATAAATAAAATCTTTCCGTCGTAATCAAAGTCAGAAACCGAGCCGGCTACCGATTGCAGAATGGCCAGGTTGCCACCGATGAGCGTGCCGCTGGCCGAGCCCAACCTGTTTAACGGCTGCGCTGCTACGTTATAACTAACGGTTTCGCCAAACAACACCTGCCTCAGGGTTTCTACCGAGGCTGCGGTACCATCCGGAATATTAATAGGCATTTGCCCGTGAATGGTGCACAGGTCATAATTCTGATGCAGATGCGCATGCAGTACGGTAATATCGCTAAAGCCAATAATCCATTTCGGATTGCTATTTAAACGGTCGAAGTTTACCTGATCTACCATGCGAACCGTGCCGTAGCCGCCGCGTGCAGCGAAAATGGCTTTAATACTGTCGTCGTTAATATATTGTTCCAGGTCCTGCGCGCGCAGTTGGTCGGTACCGGCAAACTGGTAATGCTCGGCCTTTACGGTTTGGCCCAGCACTACCTCAAGGCCCCAGCTTTGCAGCAGGGCAATGGCGTCGTCCATGGGTTTGGGTAGTTTTTTGGCCGGGCATACAATGGCCACGCGGTCACCTTTTTGCAGATAGGGGGGAGTTATGCTCATAATTGAATTATCTTTGCAAAATATAAAAACCGGATTACATTTTGGAAGCTCAAAAATATAAACGATATACCATAACTGCGGCATTGCCTTATGCCAACGGGCCTAAACATATTGGTCATTTAGCCGGCGCCTATATTCCGGCCGATTTATATGTGCGCTACCTGCGCCTTAAACGCCGCGATGTGGTGTTTGTATGCGGGTCTGACGAGCATGGTACTGCTATTGCCAACCAGGCCATGAAAGAGGGTACCACGCCGCGTGCTATCATTGATAAATACCACGAGCTGATTAAATACTGCTTTGATAAACTGAATATTTCTTTCAATATCTACCATCGCACCAGCGAGCCGCTGCACCACGAAACCGCGCAGGACTTTTTCAAGATATTGAACAACAAAGGCGATTTTGAAGAGCGCGAATCCGAACAATACTTTGATGAGCAGGCAGGCGTGTTTTTAGCCGACCGTTACATAGTAGGCACTTGCCCGGTATGTGGTAACGATAACGCCTACGGCGACCAGTGCGAAAAGTGCGGCAGCTCGTTAAGTCCTGAAGAATTGATTGACCCACGCTCGACCCTGAGCGGTAACAAGCCGGTTTTAAAACCAACCAAGCATTGGTACTTACCGCTCAACAAATACGAAAGCTGGCTGCGCGAGTGGATACTGGAGGGGCATGCCACCGATTGGAAAACTAACGTTTATGGGCAGTGCAAAAGCTGGATTGACGGCGGCCTGCACCCACGTGCAGTAACCCGCGATTTAGATTGGGGTATCAAAGTACCTGTAGAAGGTGCCGACGGCAAGGTGTTATACGTTTGGTTTGATGCACCAATTGGCTATATATCGGCCACCAAACAATGGGCTTTAGATAACGGTCAGGATTGGAAACAGTACTGGCAGGATGCTGAAACCAAACTGGTACATTTCATCGGCAAGGATAATATTGTGTTCCATTGCATCGTGTTCCCGGCCATGTTAAAGGCACACGGTGAGTTTATATTACCCGAGAATGTGCCGGCCAATGAGTTTATGAACCTGGAGGGCGATAAAATGTCGACCAGCCGTGGTTGGAGCATCGAAATGCATGAGTATCTGGAAGATTTCCCCGACCGTGTTGACGAACTACGTTATTACCTCACGGCGATTGCCCCCGAAACCAGCGACAGCGAGTTTACCTGGAAAGATTACCAGGCACGTGTAAATAACGAGCTGGTGGCTATTTTAGGTAACCTGGTAAACCGGGTTATGATATTGATGCACAAGTTTTTTGAAGGAAAAATTGAAACTACTGGTGCTGCGATAACCTTGACGGATGCTAACTTAAAGGCAGAACTCGACCGTTTATACAATGAGCTGGAGCAAAGCTTTGAGAGCTACAAGTTCAGGCAGGCACAGCAAACTGCTATAGAGATTGCCCGTTTGGGTAACCGCTACTTAACCGAGCAGGAGCCCTGGAAAACGATTAAAACTAACCCAGAGGGTGCGCGCGAAGCATTGCACAACTGCCTGGTACTGATGGGGCATATTGCTACATGCATACAGCCCTTTATGCCGGGTACTGCTAAAAAGATATTAAACATGCTGAACTGGCCTGCGGATACCGTTTACTTTGACGAAGAACTGGTGTTTGAGAACGGCCACCAATTAAATGCAGCAAGCCTATTATTTGAAAAGCTGGAAGACGAGGTGATTGAGCGGCAGGTGCAAAAACTGATTGCTAAAAAAGCAGCCTTAGAAACCGCGGTTGAAGAAGCCGCACCTAACTTGGTGCCTGCCAAAAGTAACATCAACTACGAGCTGTTTGCAGCTATGGATATCCGCACCGGTACCATTCTGACTGCCGAAAAGGTGGCCAAAACTAAAAAGCTATTAAAGCTGACTATCGATACGGGTCTTGACCAGCGTACCGTAGTGTCGGGCATTGCCGAATACTTTGAGCCGGAAGCGATTATAGGTAAACAGGTGAGTATTTTGGTAAACCTGGAGCCGCGCGAAATTAAAGGTGTCCTGTCGCAGGGCATGATTTTAATGGCCGAAAATGCCGAGGGCAAACTCACCTTTGTGTCGCCGGGCGAAGGCATGCACAATGGCTCGGTAGTGCGATAAAAAGATAACATAAGATTAAACCAGGCCGGTATATATTAGTCTAACAACTAAACTATATTAGGCCTGCTTTAATCTTATTCACTATGAAAACATCTTTCCTGTCTGCCTTGGGTTTATTGATACTTGCATTGTCATCGTGCAGTACTTACCAGGTCAACGTGCTTAGTAGCACCAATACCATTAAAGATGACAAAACCGGCGTTTTTAACTTTGAGAACGATTCGGTGAAAATCACTTATTCCTTTTCGGGTAACAACGCTCCGGTAAGCATTCAGGTGTTTAACAAACTGGATAAGCCTTTGTATGTAGACTGGCAACGCTCGGCTGCCGTTATAGGCGACGATGCTGTTAGCTATATGCCCAATAAAGTCAATATATCGGGCAGCTACAGCGGAACTACCTACAGCTGGCAAAGCCGCCCCAGAACAAGTCTAACTAATTACAGCAGCACATCAGGTAATATAAGTGCAGTAGCCGACTTACCTAAAAATACAACCTTCCTGCCGCCCCATTCGCAAGCCAGTAATGTGCCTATCCTGTTAACCAAAGACCGTATCCAGTTACCGGATAATAATTATCCTAAAGAAAAAATTAATCTTTTTGATGGAGAAAATGGTCTGCGAGCCGAAGTACAGGTAGCCAATTTTATGAAAGACAATTCGCCGTTGAAATTTAAAAGTTATTTAACGCTGTATACGCAAGATGGCAATGTAATAAAACCGATGGCCTACCAGCACGAATTTTACGTTTCGAAAATTGTAAATACCAACACAGAACCTTTTTATTTACCCGAATTTCAACGCCAGCGCGGCGATTTCTTTTTAAACGCCAAGCTTCCGCAAACAACTACTGCGGCAGCAACGGCAAATTAAAGGGTGTTTTTCTGTTGATACAGTTTATCTTTTGTGGCGCTGTTCATTTAAGCAGTATAGCACGGCACCACAAAAGATATTTTTTAGTTGATTGCATAGTCATGCAAAATTTGCATTTTTGCAGGGTACGCATTGCCCCTGTAGTTCAACGGATAGAATAGAAGTTTCCTAAACTTTAGATATGAGTTCGATTCTCGTCGGGGGTACTAACGAAAGCGATTTTGTTTAAAAACCGCCTCTATGTTAAATGGAGGCGGTTTTGTTGTTTTGTAGAATAACAACTAACCGCAAAAAGATATATTTCCGCCAGCCGTATCAAGCACCACTACGTCGGCTATAGCATATCTTATTTCAAATGTTTATAATATAAGAAATAGTAGAAAATTAGAAGCACAAGTGATATATATTGAATACTTGTGCAAGTCCTCAATAATTTTTACCACCAAAAAGAGGCTGTCTCAAAAGGACAGTCTCTTTTTTGTTTGAAGCTATTTTTGCATAATTTAAAGGTATGGGAGGCAAGGTAGTCTTTAAGGAATATAACCCTGACCAGTTGACGTTTTTACCGTATA
>CAXYKR010000340.1:0-6438 GCA_964277815.1 uncultured Mucilaginibacter sp.
GGCGGTTTTACCCAACCATAATGATAAATATAAGCGTCAATCAGCTTTACATTTAGCTTGCGGCCGGCCCACCTGAAACCCTGGGCATCACGGTAGGAATGCACGTTCTTATTGTTCCGCAAGATGCGAATCTCGCGCCGGTACCAGCGCCTTGAATGAGCATAATAATCATATGAGCCGTAAAAATGCACGTATTTAAAAAGCAGCCCCTCCACGCGGGTATCTGTTAAATTCTCCTCCATTTCGCGGCGAATGAGCGGCAGGTATTTTTCGTGCACGGCCTCATCGCCCTGAATATAAAAAGCCCAGTCGGCATCAGGCGATATAGCAGTAAAGGCCTTATCTGTTTCGGCCGCAAAAACGGCCCCGCCTTCTCGCAAACTTTCGTCCCATACGGTATGGATAATCCTGATTTTAGGAGAACCGATGCCTTTAATGAGTTCCTCGGTATTGTCTTCACTATTGCCCAGGGCCACTACAAATTCATCACATACCGGCAAAATAGAAGTAATAGCTTCTACCACAGGGTAATCGTTTTTTACCGCATTGCGGATGAAGGTAAAACCGGCAACTTTCATAAGTTAATTTTAATAAAAAGTAAGGGCATAAACCTTTATATCTGCCCGCGCAAATATCGCATAGCAAAATTCAATCTGGATAGCCCCTTACGCATTTTAAAGCTTGGAAATAAAAGCGGATAATGTTGATAAATTAATTTAATCGATGCCAGCGAAGGGTTATGATTCGCCGTATCCTGAATCAGCTTTTGTACTTTGATTAACAATTGCCGGTCATCTTTGGTTAACCAATTATAATCTACCAAGGCATTGATTTGTGTTATTTTTGCTTCGGCCAACATTTTCTTAATTCCTTGGTCGTCTTTATCAAGGTGCATTTGCTGTACCACTGAATTTTCGTGCTTGCGGTATTGAGTAAGTACCCGGTCAAGATAAGTTAACTGATGATGATATAAGGCAATAAAACCAATCCACCAATCATAAAAACCCTGTTCCGGCAATGGCAAAATATACTGCAGCAAGCTGCGGCTCGTTAATATAGAATGCCCGGTAATAAAGTTTTCCCGGGCAATAGTGGCAAAATTTCGATGGTTGATGTTAAAGTCGTTGAGTAAAAACTCCCCTGTAGGTTTGCCTTTCTCATCAATAAAAACGGAGTTTGAAAATACTAACCAGTGGTTACCTATGGCATCGTATAATAATTGTAGTTTATTTAAATCCCATATATCATCCTGGTCACTTATGGCAATGTAGTCTCCGCTCGTTAATCTCAGCGCTTTCTCAAAGTTTTTGTTGAAGCCTAAGTTCCGGTCGTTAGCAAAACATTTTATGCGGCTATCGTTTGCGGCATACTCTTTTAAAATGCGAAACGTATCATCCGTCGAGCAATCGTCAACAACAATAATTTCAAGATGAGGGTAATTTTGGTTTACAATGCTATCCAACTGCTCACGCAGATGTTTACTGCCGTTATATGTACATAAGGCAACAGATATTAAAGGAAGGGAAGCCTGATTATTTGTCAAGGGTGTTTGATTTATGTGCAAGATTAACGTTGTGAAATACTATATTTCGAATCCTTGCTGTTTGAAAATAGGCCGCCAGAAATCAACGTACAAATCCCAGGCATGGCAGCCAAATGGTAATTGCTTTTGATTAAGCTTTAGAGCTCTCTCGGGCGATGATTCGAAAGCAAACTGTAATCCGGTTTTCAACGAGGGAATATTTAACAGCTTTTTCTTTCGATTCACTTCTACACTCCAAAAGGCATCTTCGTTGTATTCATGCACTCCTTGTTGTTGCAGATAAAAATCTATCTTATCCTGCATCTGTATAGTCAGGTCATGAAACTTTTTTACCCGCCGCAGCGAAAAGCCGCCGTTACCTACCTTGTTTTCAAACTGCTTTTCGCTCGGCACCCCGTTCTTTTTAACGTCGAAACGGGTATGCACCGCGTACTGGATTTTTGATTTGATGGCCTTAATGAAATCTGTATGCTCGACCGGGCGTATCCAGGGAGCGCCTATATAATCTAAATCGCAGCTGCACCAATCCAGCAAGCTATCCTTAAATACAAAGGCGTCTAACTGGTAAATCAGGATATATTCGAAAGATTGAAATTTAGCATAAAACTCCGTGGATAACATCAGGCGGTTGTAACCATCAATACTTTCAAAGTAATGGTTATCAAAATCAATGGTCTCATCAAACTTTATCATGCCCGAAAAATCAGGCAGTGTAAGCTGGTACGGCTTAACAGCTATTTTAACATGACTACCCAACACTCGCTCACACTGCTTTAAGGCAATCTGCTCGTAAGCCGTGAGCTCCGGTTTGTAAAAGGGTATAATAACGGCTACTTTACCTTGCAAACTCATACGTTGAATGCTTATTTAATCAGCCTGTATACAACTCTTCTACCAACGCTTCCAGATGGTCCTGAAAAAGAAAATCATGCCCGTTCTCACCCTCCGGCACCACGTTAATGATCTCAAAAGCTACTTCCAAAATACGCGGTACCTTTAATGCTTCGGCTATTGAGTACGGAAACGACTGGTTACCGATAAAAACCTTACACCCGGCAATCACCTGCGCTAACTCCATAAAAGTGTTGACCTGAACCCATTCAATTTTGGGTAAGTATTTTTTGACTTCCTGGTATTCGCTTTCCACTCCTACAAATTTTAACGAGTTGTACTTATTTAAAAATCGGTAGTCGATAGTTTTATTCTGATAGCGGGCGCTACGGGCAACCACTATCATGTTGTTGTAAGCAGCATCAGGCATTACTTTAAGCCACGGTTTCCACAAATCCGGAGTAACACCAGTGATATAGCCGCACCAGTGGGCTATATTCCCCTTATCCTGGGGTATAAGCCCCGCCCTGAAATAGTCCAGATCAATATCAATTTTCTGATCATTATATACATCACACGTATTAATGTATGCTTGTGCCCCGATAAGCGGCGTCAACATATCCGCCATTTTGCGGTTGAGCATCACATTGCCCAAGGGGTGTGTGCTGTACTCCGGTAAGATTAAGGGTTTACCTAAAATAAGGTATAGGTTAATTTTTGCACCGGTGAGCTCGTGGATTTTTTTGAGCGTAGGCAGGGCGTAAATTACATCGCCGGCGTTGCCGCTGTGGGTGATATTTAGCTGGCCGGTAACGCTGCTTAAAGCTTTAATTTTAGGCAGACTGTTGAGCCGTTCAGACCCCAGCAAAAAATTGGTAAACTGGTTACGATTGTAATTGACTAACTCCCACTTATAGGTTTTATATGCAGGCCGGTCGGTATATTTAAGCCAAAGCTTACTGGCAAGGTTCCTTTTTTTAAACATCTCTTATATCCGGCTTATTTAACATAACACTACTTTGAGGCTGAGCCTGTCGGGTTGCAAATATATTGTACAATAAACAAAAAAGCAGATGGCATTTTAGGTTACCATCTGCTTTACACTGATATGAAAGTAAGCAAATTGATTATTTGCTGTTCATAATCTCTTCAATATGGTCGGCTTCTATAGGTATGTTTGCCATCAAATCGCGGTTACCACCTTCGGTAATTAATATATCATTTTCTAATCTTATACCTAAGTTTTCTTCAGGGATGTAGATGCCCGGCTCGCAGGTTAAAATGTTACCTACCTCGAATGGTTTATAACGGCTGGCATAGTCATGCACGTCAATACCCAGGTGATGAGAAGTACCGTGCATAAAATACTTTTTATACAAAGGCGCTTTCGGGTCCTGCTTTTCTACCGCGTGGCGGTCGAGCAATCCTAAGCCAATCAACTCGCTGGTCATAAGTTTTCCTACCTCGTCATGGTAATCATTCCACACTGTACCGGCCACCAGCATGGCGGTAGATTCGCGCAGCACACGCAATACAGCATCATAAACCTTGCGCTGGCGTTCGGTAAAGCGACCATTGACCGGTACAGAACGGCTTAAGTCGGCATTGTAATTACCATATTCGGCAGCAAAGTCAAATAAAATCACATCACCATCATGGCATATCTGGTTGTTATCGTTGTAATGCAACACGATAGCGTTACGGCCCGAGGCAATGATTGGATTATAGGCATGACCGGTAGCACGCTGACGTAGAAATTCGTGGCTAATCTCGGCCTCAATTTCATACTCGGCTACACCAGGTTTCACAAATTTAAGCACACGCACAAACGCATCGTTGGTAATGTCACACGCCTTTTGGGTAAGCTCAATCTCAATTTCCGACTTAATAACGCGTAAGTCGCGTAATACCGGTGCGGCACGCTCGTAATGATGTAAAGGGTATTTGCGGCGCAACTCTTCCAGAAAGCGCAAATCGCGGTAAGGCACGCCCGGTAAATAGCGGTCGTTCTCGTTGGTATTAATATAGACGTGCTCGGCGTAATGTATAATACTATGCAATATGGCGTCAAAATCCTGCAGCCAGTACACCGCTTCAATACCGGATGTTTTGCGGGCTTCCTCTTTAGTATACTTATGGCCTTCCCATATGGCAATGTGCTCGCTGGTTTGTCTCAAAAAAAGTACTTCTCTGTATAGTGGATTAGGACAATCCGGAAAAAGCAACAATATACTTTGCTCCTGATCTATACCTGAGAGGTAAAAGAAATCGGCATTCTGTTTGAACAGGTAATTCTGGTCACCGCTGCGGGTATATTCGTCGGCAGCATTAAATATTGCCAAAGAAGAGGGTTTTAGTCGCGAAACGAAATTTTTTCTATTTAAAATAAATAAGCTGTTGCTTATAGGATGATATTTCATAAAATAAAATTATTAATTTTTAGAAAACAAAAAATTGCATTTATTTGTCTCCAATATTAAGAAAATTGGAACGGAGTTTGGTTGACGAGCAAACATAAGTACTAATTTTATTAAGTAAAATCACAATTAACATTTGTTTAATCTTAAAACTATGAACTATTCTACATTAAAGAAAACAGTCGCGCTTTCTTTTGCATCGCTGCTTGCAGTTGGTATGGCCAACGCGCAAACCGATTCAACAAAAAGCACCATGTCAAATTCAACCGGTACAGCTAAAGTGTTTGGTGGCAGAGGTCAGTACAACACCTTCAGCTTTGGCTTAAACGTAGGTGCAGTATCTCCTACTGTTGCTATCGGTGGTGTACACGATTACACTGATTATGTTGTATCGTTAGGTTACGGTGCATCAATGAGATGGCAATTAGCCCATTCATTTGGCTTACAATTAGACGCTCGTGGCGGTAAAGTAGCTGGTAACAACAACAGCGCTCCAGGTGGCGTTCGTGATGGTATGGCTTCTTACGACACTCGTTTCTGGCAAGGAACTTTAAGCGGCGTTGTTAACGTTGCTACTATCGACTTCCTGCGTCGTAAAAACTCAGTTAACTTCTTCGTTAACGCTGGTGCGGGTATGGTATGGTACAACCCTCACTTCATCACTTCAACTGGCTTAGAAACCCGTTACAGAAACTCTGATGGTTCTAACCACTACGTGAAAAGCTTAGTTATCCCTGTTGGCGCTGGTGTTAAATTCAGAATGAATGACGCTTGGGCATTTAACTTAGGTTATACTGCTAACTTCACTGATGATGATAACTTAGACGGTTTAAAAAGAGGTTACCCATCAAGAGATAAATACTCTTACGGTTACGGTGGTTTAGAGTACACTTTCGGTCCATCATCAAAACCAAACCTGGATTGGGTAAACCCAGTAGCTATGATGTATGACGAATTGTACGATGCTGCTTTACGTCAAGAAGTTGAAGCTTTGAAAGGCCGTGTTACTAACGTTGAAAACGCTGTTAACGACCTGAAAAAAGATACTGACGGTGACGGTGTTGCAGACCAATTTGACAAATGTCCAAGCACTCCTGCTGGTACAGTTGTTGATGGTGCTGGTTGTCCAATCGTATTCCCTAAAGCTGATTCAACTGCTACTCCAGCTGCTCAGGCTTACTCAAAC
This sequence comes from uncultured Mucilaginibacter sp., assembly GCA_964277815.1. GTDB lineage: Bacteria > Bacteroidota > Bacteroidia > Sphingobacteriales > Sphingobacteriaceae > Mucilaginibacter. The sequence goes on from CAXYKR010000340.1 coordinate 5,978, forward strand.
ATTCAGTTTGACTTTGACAGTTCAGTATTAAGAACTTCTTCTTACGCTGTATTAGACTTAGTATCTGCTGACATGCGTGCTAACTCTAAGAAAATGGTTACTTTAAACGGTTACGCTTCATCTGAAGGTACTGCTGCTCACAACCTGCGTTTATCAAGAGACCGTGCTAACTCGGTAAAAACTTACTTAGTTAACTCTGGTGTTGAAGCTCGTCGCTTAAAAACAAAAGGTTTAGGTGAAACTAACCCAATTGCTGATAACTCAACTGAAGAAGGACGCGTAATGAACCGTCGTGTTGAGTTCAAACAATAATTTTTAAATAAATTTGAACTTGAAAAGAGGCTGTCTCAAAAGGACAGTCTCTTTTTTGTTTGAAGCTATTTTTGCATAATTTAAAGGTATGGGAGGCAAGGTAGTCTTTAAGGAATATAACCCTGACCAGTTGACGTTTTTACCGTATA
>CAXYKR010000341.1:0-3351 GCA_964277815.1 uncultured Mucilaginibacter sp.
AGTTAACCGGTGCCGGTTTATTATACTGTGCTACCAAATAAATAACCAGCAACAGCGCTCCGCATAGCGTAATGATTTTAAAATCTTTCATGCCAGCGTTTGTTTAAAGTTACTAAACAGCGTTTTAATATTTTGAAACGACTGGTTGTTGATGGTAAACTCGCCGTACCAAACAAACTCAAACTGGCGGGTAAGTACGGCAAAAGCTTCTCGCTGGTTAGGGTTAGCTAACTCATTAATATAAGCTGCGTTGGTTTTATCTATTTGCCAGTGAATTAACTGCGCATCGCTCAGTTGCTTGAGCGCTCTTAAATACAGTAACCTTACGGCTAAGCGGTAATTATGCTGTGCAATGGCCTGGTCTATGTTTAAGTCAAAATCTATTTCGTGGATGTTTTCGAGTGTTTCGGTAAACGGTACGCCGGCATCTTTTGGTTTGCGTTTAATCAGTCCGCGTACGTCTACACCGGCCAGTTTCAAAATAATAAACACAATGGCGGCTATGCCCAGCGCAATGAACAGGTACTTTAAAAAAGCAAACAGCCAGCTCATGTTTTTGGGGGCATTTACGCCATCAAACAAATGCCAGAACCAACGCCAAAACCTCGACCACAACGATGGGCCGGATGGTTGGCCACTGTATTGAAATGCAGGCTTCTTTTTAAGCGCGACCAGTTCGGCATCGTTAAAATGTTTTAACTGCACGGTGCTGCTGTCGTTGCGCAGCATAGCTTTAGTCTTTAAAGGCTTAGCTGCCCATGCGTAGCAGTTAATTAGCAATAAAATGATAAAGGCCCTAATAAAGCGCATGCTCAATATTCTTCGGCTGGTAAATGGCTATCAGGTGAGTTACTGCCAAAGTGATTAATGCGGTCTATAAGCCCGGAGCCTTCTTTGATTTCTGTTAAATTAAAGTAGCACATCACTAAAGTGACCAATGGCAGTACATACAGCACTTGGGCCAATTGCTGCAATACACTTGCAATAACAGTAAATACCGGCGAACTGCTAACTTGGCCGTGCGTTAGTACACTAATTACGCTTACAATGATGGTAGGGATAGAAAAAACCATGTAGGCCATGTACATAATCAGCAACATAACAGCCAGTGCCCCAAATGTGCTCCACCAATTATCATTGATAAGCTTAAAACTACGGTTAAAAGCATACCCAAAACTTGCATTCTCTACTACCATAATAGGGAAAATCAAGCCAAAAATAGGGTAAACGTAAACTCCCGGAACGAGGCAAAGCGCAGTTGCAATTAAAAGTAGTGGCGAGAGCACGATGATACCCAGCAAAACGCGTAAAAAATAATACTTAACGTATCCCCAAACTTCCTCTGTGGTCGGGGGATTATTACCTTTCTGCTTATATAAAGCCATATAGCTGATTACCGTCGTACTCATTAGCGCGTAACTAATCAAGATGAAAAGCATACTCAAAAGGTACTCTATTCCAAAGCGGTCGGCCATGGTGTCAAAGGTTTGGTACTTATTTTCAAAAATACGTTTTTGCAAGTCCAGCACCTTTAACTGTTGTAATGTGTACGTGGCTGCGGTCGCTAAGATAAACAGACCACAAAAGGTAAATACTATCTTAAACAATGGCTTAAAATTTTGGCGGATAAAGGTAAAGCTGTCGCTGATTACTTCGCCAAAATCACGGGTTTTGGCTAGTTCAATCTTTGGTTGTTGCATGTAGGGTTTTATTGTTATATAATTGATTAGGGTAGATAACGACGTACCAGGCAATGAAAGCGAGTGATGAGCCTAAAATAAGGAGGCTCAGCCACATCGGCATTTCGGTGTGCCGGGTAACGAAACTTTCAAAAAATGCGGCTACGATAAAAATAGGTACCAGGCCAATCACGATTTTCATGCCATCCTTGGCGCCACGTTTAAATGAGGTTAACCGGTTATACGTACCCGGAAAAAGCAGACTGTTGCCTAATACCAACCCGGCACCACCGGCAATAATGATGGATGATATCTCGAGCGTGCCGTGTATCCAGATTACTAAAATAGATTGCCAGCCCAGGCCTTTGCTAAAAAAGAAATACTCGAATGACCCCAGCATTACCCCGTTCCTGAACAGGTAAAAAACAGTACCAACCGACCCAAAAACACCGGCAATGAAAGTAACAAAAGATACAAAAATGTTGTTGCTGCCAATGGCAAAGAACATCAAAAACTCGTTCTGAGATTTATATACACCAAACGGGTCGCCTTTAGCAATGTTCTCATTGGTCATGTTTACATAGTCCGGGCCAAGTATAATCTGTAAAAAGTTATTGTCGTACTTAGCTGATAGCACACCGACCATGCAAAACAGTACAAAAAATAGAAATGAATATAATAGAGGCCGCTGATAGGTTTTAAATAGCAACGGCAACTCGTATAACCAAAACAGCTTAAAGCGATTGCTTTTTACCTTTTTGTTTTTATAAATAGATTGATGCAGTGTAGCTGCCAGTCCGTTAAGATAAGCCGTGGTTTTTGATTTGGGGTAGAAGGTTTTGGCATAGGCCAAATCATCCGTTATTTGTATAAAGCGGTCGGCCAGCTCATCAGGCGTACCTTTGGCACCTTGTTCGAAGCTTTTCCACTTGGCTGAGTTTTGTTTAACAAATAGGGGTTCGCGCATGGCTTAGGTAAATTGTAAAAACCGGCTTAAAATAACGAGAAAAATAATAGCTTTCAATTATATAAACCAATTTGAATAATATATTTGTTAGCATGCAAACCGTAACCGTACACACCTCCCAAAATATTGATATTGATTATGAAGTAGCCGGTTTAGGCGACCGTGTACTGGCCCGGCTCATTGATGGATGTCTGTTTGTTCTGCTCATTATTTTGTGCATTATAATGGTGGCCATTGCCGGTGGTTACGAAGGTATGAGTAATCTAATGGTTGTAATCGGCATCATCGTCTATGCGTCGATGTATGTGTTCTATGACCTGCTCTGCGAAATATTTATGAACGGGCAAAGTGTAGGAAAGCGGGTACGCAAAATTAAAGTGATAAGCCTTGATGGTGCACAGCCCACTACAGGGCAATACCTGTTGCGTTGGTTGTTTCGCATTTTTGATTTTACGCTGACCTCCAGTTTATGCGGGCTGATTAGTGTTGCGGTGTCAGACAAAAAGCAACGTATTGGTGATATGGTAGCGGGTACAACGCTCATTAAAACCCAGCCGCGCACCCAAATGGATAAAATTGCCTTTTCACCAGTTGAAGCAGATTATGAGCCTGTATATATTGAGGCATCGCAGTTAAATGACCGCGAAATCGAATTGATACACGAGGTGATACATACTTATATGCAAACCGGTAATACAGCAGTAG
>CAXYKR010000342.1:0-19807 GCA_964277815.1 uncultured Mucilaginibacter sp.
ATGTTACTAATCGGCGTAAGCTCCAAAAGCAAAAAGAAGAGTTTATGGATATTGCCAGCCACGGGCTTAAAACACCGGTAACCAGCTTAAAAGCTTCACTGCAAATGCTCGACCGGATGAAGGATAATCTCACTTTAGAGCGGTTAAATAAGTTAGTATCACAATCCAACAAAAGCCTGGATAAGTTAAGCAATTTGATTGGCGACTTGCTGGATGCCAACCGGCTTAGCCAGGGGCATTGGCAGTTGCATTACACCAATTTTAAACTTTCGGAGTTATTAGATGAATGTTGCCGGCAAAGTCAGGCCGCTTCGAAGCATAATATCGTTGTAAACGGCGATAAAGATGTTGTTGTGCATGCCGACCGGAATCAAATTAACCAAGTAATGGTGAATCTGGTTAACAACGCGGCTAAATATGCACCTGATTCTAAATTGATTGAGATAAACGTAGCGCAGCAAGAGCAGTACATTAAAGTAGCCGTTAAAGATTTTGGTCCGGGCATCCCAGCCGAAAAAATACCGGACTTATTTGAGCGTTATTTTAGTACAGATTACAGCGGTCCGCAATTTCCCGGGTTGGGACTGTACATCAGTAAAGAAATTATTGAAAAACATGGCGGCCAGATGTATGTCGAATCTGTTTTGGGAGATGGCAGTACCTTCGAATTTACATTGCCATCAGGTACATAGAACTAAACTATGCCGCCCGACAATTTTAATTATAAGACTGCAATCGATTAATTTGTTCAACGAATATTAATACACAATTTTTATTGCAATTAACAAAATTGTGTATCTTGGCTGTTACCTAAGTTACTCTCTGCTATACAATATTAACACTGTTTGCTATAACTTTAATAAATAAGTATAAGTATTTAAAAAAAACATATCTTTGCTCTGTTGATATATTGTTAACGCAAAGTGTGTTTAATTAATAAATCTTGAATACTTAAGTATTTTTGTTTAGCAATTTGGTATTTATATTTATCTTGCAGAGAATTTACGGACATACATTGAAATAGATTTTTATCAATTACTTTTAATGAACAAGCTTAAACCGGGCAATCTCCTACTCCTCTTTTTTGTACTTTCAATTTCATTTTCGTCTTGTGTAAGTGTAAAAGATTTAAGGTACTTTCAGGATATTTCTGATTCAACCAAGCTCAATAGTATCGCGCTTCCAGCCTATCATGAGCCCAAAATCCATTCGTTCGACGTACTGTCAATCAATGTTCAGGCAAAAGATCCTACACTTGTAGCAAATATTAATGCAGGCTCGGCTCCATCAAGTGCGTCAGCTTCGTCTGCTGCCGGTGGTGGCGGAGCAGACTTGTCTGGCTACATGGTAGATAGTTTAGGCTATATTGAAATGCCTGTGCTGGGCACTATCAAGGTGGGCGGACTTACTGTGCCGCAAGCTACAGATGCGGTAAAGAAAAAAGCGCAGCAATATGTAATTGACCCTATCGTGGTGCTCAGAAACAAAAGCTTTCGTGTTACCGTGTTGGGTGAAGTGGCTGTGCCTGGCGTAAAGTATCTGTCTACCCCAAAAGCTAATATTCTTGATTTGTTAGGCACTACCGGCGATATGACGGTTGGTGCACAGCGCAACAATGTTTTGCTGATGCGCCATAACGACAACAATACGCTAAGTACGATACGGATTGACATGACCAGTAGCAAAGTTTTAAAGTCTCCGTATTTTTATTTGCAAAGCAATGATGTTATTTACGTAGAGCCGAATAAGCAAAAAGCAACTGCTGCCGATGCCACGTTTACCCGGAATCTGGGATTTTTCAGCATCGGGTTAACTTTGTTTTCAACCTTTTTATTTTTATTTAGAAATTAGTCGTTTTTAACATGGCCGAGCTTAATAGCGTTAACGCAGCAGAGAGGGATTTTTCGGTTGAAAATGAACAAAAGCTCAACGTGGGAGAAATCCTGCACCGGGCTCTGAGATACTGGTATTTGTTTGTAATTTGCATTGCACTGGGCGTAGCCGGTGCAATTGTTATTGGCAAGCTTACCACGGCAATTTGGAGTATTACAGGCCAAATTATCATCAACGAAGATTCTAATAATATGGGAGGGCAAGGTCAGGGCGGCCAGTACTCATCAATCCTGCCCATAAAAAATACATCCAAAAATAAGCTCGAAATCATTACCTCTCGTACCCTGATTAGCCGGGTTGTGCGTAAAACTAACTACAACATTCGGGTATTAGGTGATTTCAAGTATAAAACTGCTGAGGTTTACGAAGAAGCGCCATTTAGTGTGGGCGTAATTTATAAAAATGCAGATTTTCCTAAACAGACGTTCAAGGTCGACGTAATAAGCGAAGACTATTTTAGTATAGGTCCTGATACCGATAGGCCAACAATGACCAAAGCGCGCTGGGGCGATACTGTTAATCTGGATTACCTGCGATTGGTTTTAAACAAACGCTCTAATTTTGCGCCGGGTAAATTTAAAATAGAAGTTAAGAATGAAAATGAGGCGATTGATGACTTTTATACCAACTTCAGCGCAATGTATACTGATAAGTATTCGAGTTCAATCGGCTTAAACTTTAACTACACTGAGCCTAATCGTGGTCGTGCCATCTTAGACACATTAATGGCCAATTTCCTTACCGAAGATACCCAGTACAAAAAAAGAACTGCCGATAGCACGCTGCGATTTATTGATGCCAGGGCAAAATCTGTTTACAAAGACCTGGATGCTGTTCAAAATCAACTTAAAGAGTTTTTACAGAAAAACAAGACTGCTGAGATTTCTGCAAAGGTAGATGCGCTAACAACCAGCCAAAGCTTATATCAAAACAACGCCGATCAGCAAGAAGTCCAGATTAAACTGGTTGAGCAGATGGAGAATATCCTAAATTCTCCGGAAACCAAAGTTATTCCGCCAAGTGTTACGGTTAATAATGGTTCGGTGGTGTCAAATGTTGACGCTTACAACGAGTTAGTAAACAAGCGTATCGCGTTGAAGCAGTCGCTAACCGACGAAAATCCGTTGGTTAAAAGCGTTGATGACCAAATGAAACATACCCGTGCTGCATTACTGGCCGGTTTGGCATCTTACAAAAACAGCTTAAAAATTTCACGTAACCAGGTTAAAACCAACGAAGATAAAGTAACTAAGGAAATTGGTGCAGTTCCTGGCGTAAAGAAAGATTTAGAAGATATTATGCGCCAAAAGGCGAGTAAAGAGTCTTTATACAGCTATTTACTACAGCGTCGCGAAGAGGTGGCGATCTCAAATACCTCAACAGTAACCGATGCCCAGATTACTCAACACGCTTTGCCTAGCCCGGCACCGGTTAAGCCGGTAAAGTCTAAGTTGTTAGGTATGGGTTTACTGCTTGGCCTTTTGTTGCCTACCGCTTTTGTAGCAGCCAAGGAGTTTTTGAACAAAAAAATCATCAGCAAATTTGATTTAGAATCAAGAACTAAAATTCCGATTGCCGGCGAGATTGGCCACAACGATTCAAATAATGCCCTGGTTATTACAGAAGGTGCCCGCACCATGGTTTCAGAACAATTCAGGAGTCTAAGAACCAATCTTCAATACTTAATCAGTTCTGACAAATCAAACGTAATTTTGGTAACCTCAACCATGAGTGGTGAGGGCAAAACTTTTATGTCGTTAAACCTTGGCAACTCTTTGGCTTTAGCCGGTAAAAAGGTAGTGATTTTAGAGTTTGACCTTCGTAAACCTAAGCTTTCATCAAGTTTGGGCTTAGAGTACACTAATGGTTACACTAATTTTATCATTACCAATTCTACCGATTATCAAAGCATCATTAAACCGCTCTGGACTAACCCAAATTGTTTTCTGATTTCTTCGGGGCCTATCCCGCCAAACCCTACGGAGTTATTGATGAGCGAAAAGCTGGATGCTATGATCAATTACTTAAAATCAGAATTTGATTACGTAATTATTGATACTGCTCCGGTGGGTGCCGTATCAGACGGATTACTGGTTGAGAAGTATACTGATGTGACCTTATACGTTGTACGGCAGAATTATACAGAAAAGGGGCAATTGTCAATTGTAAACGATTTAGCCAGCATAGGTAAAATCAGGAACCCTTATCTGGTTATTAACGATATCAAGTCAAGCTATCAGGGTTACGGTTATGGTTACAACTATGGCTACGGTTATGACTACGGTATCGAGAAAAAGCCTAAAGGATTTTTTTCTAAGTTATTTAGTTAATACACACTGTGCCTTTATAATTTGATGCATCATTAATTCACAGCGTATTTTATAAGAAGATACACCAGGCAAATATATTTGAACTGTTAATAAAACATATGACAACATCTACACAAAGTGATTTAGTGTCGAATCAGAGCAATGAGTATTGGGATTTAGAAATCAAACCCAAATCCAACCTCTTAGACTTAAAATTAAAAGAAGTTTGGAAATACCGGGATTTGATGTGGCTTTTCGTGCGGAGGGATTTCGTTGCCCAATTTAAACAAACTATTTTAGGACCCATCTGGCACCTTATTCAGCCATTATTTACTACACTTACGTATTTGCTGGTATTTAACAAAATCGCTAAAATACCTAGCGACGGCATCGAGCCTACTTTGTTCTATTTATCGGGTATTGCTGTATGGACTTACTTTTCAACCTGTCTGACAAATACATCCAATACATTTGTTAACAATGCTTCTATTTTTGGTAAAGTATATTTCCCCAGATTAGTTTTACCATTGTCTGTAGTTATATCCAATATGGCAAAATTCGCCATACAATTTGCCTTACTGCTAATCACGATGGTAATTTTTTACTTTACCAAAGGTACACCTATCGTTCTATCTGTTTATTGGCTTACCATCCCGCTTTTAATAGTCCTGCTTGCGGGTATCGGATTAGGTTGCGGAATTGTGGTTTCTTCATTTACTACAAAATACCGTGACTTTGCCCTGCTGCTGGTTTTCATCGTTCAGTTAGGCATGTATGTAACTCCAATCATTTATCCTTTGTCTTTTCTGCAAAATTCTTCTTATAAATGGATTGTTATGGCAAATCCACTAACGCCAATTATTGAAGCATTTAGGTTTGCCATGTTTGGTAAAGGTACCGTACAGTTAGGCGGAATGCTTTATAGTATTGGTTTCACGTTCCTGTCTCTGTTTATTGGTGCGGTTTCCTTCAATAAGGTGGAAAAAACATTTATGGACACCGTATAATCTAACTTAATCAATATTTAATCTTACAAACAGTTTTCATGAGTAACGTAGTAATTAAGGTTGAAAATCTTTCTAAGCAGTATCGGTTAGGTGAAATCGGAACAGGGTCGCTGGCACATGATATCAATCGTTGGTGGTATAGTGTTAGGGGCAAAGAAGATCCATATTTAAAAATAGGTGAAACAAACGACCGTACCAAAGCAGGTAACAGTGATTATGTTTGGTCGCTTAAAGACGTTGATTTTTCTATTAATCAAGGTGATGCTGTTGGCATTATTGGCCGTAACGGTGCAGGTAAAAGTACGCTGTTAAAGGTGCTTAGCCAGGTTACCGCCCCGACTACCGGAACGGTTAAAGTAAAAGGGCGTATTGCCAGCTTATTAGAAGTAGGTACTGGCTTTCATCCAGACTTGAGCGGGCGTGACAATATATTTTTGAACGGCGCCATTTTAGGCATGCGTAAAGCCGAAATAAAACGCAAATTTGACGAGATTGTAGACTTTGCCGGTGTTGAGCGTTATATTGATACTCCGGTAAAGCGTTACTCATCAGGTATGTATGTTCGTCTTGCTTTTGCTGTGGCAGCGCACTTGGAATCTGAGATACTAATAGTCGATGAGGTTTTAGCCGTAGGCGACGCCGAGTTTCAGAAAAAGTGCTTAGGCAAAATGGGCGATGTAAGCAAGGGGGAGGGAAGAACAGTATTATTTGTTAGCCATAACATGGGAAGTATAGCCCAGTTATGTAATAAAGGCATATATATGAAGTTTGGTACTATTGATAGTACCGGTCCTTTAAATCAGGTTTTAAACAATTACGTAGCCGGTAACAGCCAGGAAAGCTCTTACGTAAATACGCTTGATAAGGAAGCTTCTCATTTTTCTTCGGTATTCTTTACCAGAAATGCTTCGAAAATTGATAGCGCTACCTATTTATTTAGTGAGGATATTAACTTAAACATGGCCATTAAGTTTAAGTCGGCTACAGAGGGATTAACAGCAAGTATCATAGTTAAAGATATTTACGATACGCCTGTTTTCTCATCTCACCACGAACTTTCGCCTGAGATGCAAGCCAAAGGACAAGCCACTTTGCAGGTAACAGTTCCGGCAAAAACATTATTGGCCGGTGATTATAAGGTTCAGCCTTTACTGCATGTTCCTAACGTGAAATTTGTTGACAAGGTAGACACAGATCTGAATTTTAGTATCGAAGATTCGGGTAGTGATTTTAGCCAGTATTACAATGCCAATTTAGGAAAGATCGTTTTACCTATCGGGTGGAAAAATCTTGTTTAAGGCGATGCTCAAAAAGATAGAGAGCTATTTAAGATCTGTAATTTTAAGTCTGATTAAAGAAAATTCTAAGCAGCTTAACAATGTTTTAGAAGAATCGACGGTCGGTGAGTTTGTAAAAATATCTCCACCATGTCAGATAGTAAACTGTAGCATCGGGTCTTACACTTACATTGCCGAATCGGCAATTATTTCGCAGACCCGTATAGGGAAATTTTGCTCCATTGGTCCACGCGTTATTATTGGGTATGGTATACATCCAACAAACGGAATTTCAACGTCGCCGATGTTCTACTCTACCTATAAACAAAACGGTATGACCTTGTCATCTACCAACAAAATTGTAGAACGTAAGGAGATAGTTATCGGTAACGATGTATTTATAGGAATGAATGCTTTGATATTAGATGGCATTACGATCGGTGATGGTGCTATAGTTGGTGCAGGCGCGGTGGTTACACATGATGTTCCGCCTTATGCCATTGTTGTGGGCTGTCCGGGTAAAGTGGTTAAATATCGTTTTGAGCAGGAGGTCATCAATAAGCTTTTGAAATTGAAATGGTGGGACTGGCCTGCCGAAAAGTTGCCAGCTGTAGAAAGGGATTTTTTTGATATCAATAAGTTTATTAGTGAACACGACTTTTCCAAATGATTTGACAAAATCAGATATGTGGTTAAATATTTAGTGGTTATTAACTTGCTGTAATATTAAACTTCTTTACTGGTGGCATAGTCGCTCACGCGAATCAGTAATCTATGAACTAATGCTCTTGGTGAAAAGTTAATATCTTGATAAATTTTAAAGCGAATTAACCCGAAGTAAGACTCTGAATTAAATACTGATTTGAAAGTATTGTAAGTTTTTGTATCGAAGTAAATGTGCGAAATTTCAATAATAACGATAAATTATAACAATTCAGTCGGTTTATTAAAGACTATCAATAGTGTCATTAATCAATCGGAACGAAAACTTATTGAGTATATCGTTATTGATGGCGGCTCTACCGACGGAAGTGGTGACATCATCAAAGAGCATAGTGAAAGGATTGATTATTGGGTAAGTGAGAAAGACCGTGGTATCTATGATGCCATGAATAAGGGTATAAAACAAGCCAAGGGTAATTACCTAATGTTTTTAAACAGCGGCGATTGTTTATATGACAAACAAACTTTAGGCATTTGCCTTTCGGCAATTAAAAGCAATACACAAATTGATATTTTTTACGGAAACATCATATCGGTTGATGAGAGGCTTACTCATTTATACAGACTGCCGGAAAAAGTTCAAATTGATTTTCTAAAAGAGAATAATTTAAACCATCAGGCATCGCTAATTAAGGCAAACCTATTCACCCAGTTCGGATTGTACCCCGAAAAGTATAAGCTGGCGGCCGACCATTGGTTGTACCTGGTAAGCATGGTAGGGGATAAGGTATTTAAGCACATTGATGAACCCTTGGTTATTTACGATTCTACAGGGCTAAGCGTGATAAATCGTGCTAAATATGATTTAGAGATGGCTGAAATGTGGCAAACTATTGTGCCCGAGTATGTCAAAGAATTCATCAGGACTCATACAAGGCTTGAGTCAGAGTTTTCAGATCTTGCTTTTGAAACTAAAAAGAGATTCGTAAAATTGGCAATCAAGCTTCATTATCATATTTACTCTTTTAAAAAGAAACTTAAATAGTTGTTGTAGAGATATGATTGACGTTTTTAACAGGCAATCATACTTAAAGGTGTTGATTTGAACAAAAGGCTAATTCATACATAATTAAGAAAGCTAATGATTCCAAAAATTATTCATTATTGCTGGTACGGTGGAGGTGAATACAGCCCTCTTATAAAGAAATGCATTAAGAGCTGGGACAAGCACCTACAGGGGTATGAATTAAAACTTTGGGATGAGTCGAATACGCCTACACATAACGCTTTTGTAAGAGAAGCTTTTGCCCAAAAAAAATACGCTTTTGTAGCCGATTATATGCGGTTTGAGGCTTTGAGAGAATACGGCGGTATTTACCTGGATACTGATATATTGGTTGTAAAAAGTTTTGATCACATTTTACATGACGATGAATGCTTTTTCGGCCTGGAAGATGAAACCCGAATTAACGGAGCGGTAATCGGCGCCCAGAAAGATAGTGAGTTTATTAAGCAGTGCTTGCAGACTTATGATAACCTCAAGTTCGATCTGAGTTTGATGAATGATTTTTCGATCCCGAAAATTATAACTGCCGCCTACAATAGTTTTGAAGATAAAAGTAATATAAAAATTTACCCTACTCCTTTCTTTTATCCTTTGCCTTTTGCCGACTCCTTAGGAAAGCTGCCCAAGGTTGATAATTATATACAGAAAGATACCATTTGCATACATTTATGGAATGCAAGCTGGCTTGACGAGTTAACTGCTTTTAGAAATGCAAGCAATGGCTATGGCGTTAAAGCAAAGTTGAAGAGTTTACGTGATAAGGTTAAAAAAGTCTTCAAGGGCAATTAGCCAAAAAGTAAGTTTTATTTATGTCGCCTAAGATATCTGTTATTCTGCCGGTTTATAATTGCGAAAGCTATATTGCAGGTGCTATAAATAGTATTTTAGAACAGCAGTTTACCGATTTTGAGCTGATAGTAGTTAACGACGGCTCTTCTGATACTACAGAGCAGGTGGTTAGGTCTTTTACCGACAACCGGCTCAAATATTATAACAACGAGCGTAACTTAGGCATTGTGCCAACGCTCAATTTTGCGGTAACCAAGGCATCTGCGCCCTACATTGCCCGCATGGATGCAGACGATGTATCTTATCCCGAACGCCTGATGCTGCAGTACCAGTTTATGGAGGCTCATCAAGATGTTGCTGTATGCGGTGCATTTTTAAAGGTGATGGATAAGGAGGAGATTGTACGTTGCCCCGAAAATCACGAAGATATCTTTTTCGAACTTTTGATAAATAACGTCATTGCGCATCCGGTAGTCATGTTTCGTAAAAGTGTGTGGGCGAAACACCAATTACAATACGAAGAAAAGTGGTTTCCGGCCGAAGATTATATGCTTTGGGTTAAGTTTGCGCAATTTAGCAAGCTGCACAATTTGCAGTTGCCGCTGTTAGATTATAAGATTCATGAGGCATCTATAAGCGTATCAAAAAAAGATCTGCAGATTCAAAAGATGACCGAGATTAAGTGTATGCACCTACTTGAGTCACTAAAAATATATGCAGCCGATAATTTTTCGGTGCTGGAAAAGGCATTATCATTCCACTTCTCAGATTCTTTTGAATACGTTAATCAACTCAATAAACTATTCAAACAAATTGTCGACGCTAATAACAAGCTTCTGATTTTCCCGAAAAGTAAATTGGAGGAATTGTTGTCGATGTACTGGTACGTAGCTTGTCAAAAAGCACTGAAAAATGGGCGTAAAGTGTTGGGTGTGTATACCTCAAATAGCCTTTACAGTACGTCATACTTCATTAAATTAGTACTACATTATATACGCGGTTTAAGAAAAACTTCTTAAGTCATCAATAAAAAAGCCACAGCCGTGACATTAGATCATTTGCCCAAACAACCAATATATCAGCCAAACGAAAAGTATCTCACTGTTCCGGCTATCAGTAGCGATACTGGTGGATCAATCATACCTCAATTTGATGTGGTGAGTTATGCTAACGCGTTAGTTACACCTACAACGCATGTTTTTGTTAACGGTAAATATGTTCCGACCGGGTTGCTTACTACTAATGATGATAAGAAGCTGCCGATTGTCCGCCAAATATATTTTTATCTAAAATTTAGGTTTTTAACCAAAGTCGAGAAAATAAACGGGCCCTGCTTTTTGGCATATGACGGCTGGAGCGAAAATTATTACCACTGGATGTGTGAGGTAATGCCGCGCTTATATATGATGAGCCAGGAATTCGCCGCAGGCAAGGTGCTTTTGCCTAAACATTTGCAGAGCCGGTCGTTTATCACAGAGTCACTCGGAGTGCTCAACTTGCCCATTGTTTGGATTGAACCAAATGTCAGTTATCGTTTTGCACAGCTGGTTACTGTAAAAACCGACCCGCCTTATGGTAATCCCAGCCCGGTGCTGGTGGCCGGCTTAAGTAAGCAACTGCTAAGTAGCCTGCACATACAAACCCCAACAGGCCGTAACCGGAAAATATTTATCTCCCGCGCTAAAGCCGACCGACGGAATATCGTTAATGAAAGTGACATCACAGCACTTTTAACTAAACACGGATATGAAATTGTGTATAATGAAGATTTATCATTTACCGAACAGGTAAAGCTGTTTGCAGATACGGAATCTTTGATATCGCTTCATGGTGCCGGGTTAGCCAACATCATGTTCATGCCAAATGGAAGCAAGGTATTAGAAATACGCGATACCAATTGGAAAACCAATCCATTATGTTATTGGTGGCTGGCCAATATTTTAAAAGTGAAGTGGAGCTATCATATTGGCGAGATGGTGCCCAGCGCAAATCATAATGATAACCCAAATTTTAATAATATTAATATAAATTATGAGTCGTTTGTGAACGACTTTAATAACTTTGAAGTATTATAACACCGGGCACTTACAGGTTGACTTGCAATTAATAATATTAAAATTGCTATATTGCAATGATTTTGTGTTTGTGCTAATGATTTAACAAAAAACTACTCAGAGATTTAAGAAAAACATAATATGCGGAAACTTATCGTAACAGGTTCATCAGGCCTTATTGGCTCAGAGGTTTGTAAACATTTTCATTCATTAGGTTGGCAAATATTTGGAATTGATGGCAATCAGCGAGTGGTTTTTTTTGGAGAGAAAGGCGATACCCGCTGGAATCAAAAACAACTGGAAACTTCGCTTCCAAATTTTAAGCATATTGAACTTGATATAAGAAACCGCCAGGGTGTTTTAGACATCATCAAAGAGATAAAGCCGGATGCCATTGTGCATACGGCAGCTCAGCCAAGTCATGACCGTGCTGCCGCTATTCCGTTTGATGATTTCGATACTAACGCTGTAGGTACTTTCAATTTACTCGAAGCTACCCGTCAGTATTCTACCAAAATACCTTTCGTGCATTTATCTACCAATAAAGTATATGGCGATGCGCCTAACTACATTCCGATGGTAGAACTGGAAACCCGTTGGGAATATGCTGATGAAAAATACTTAACAGGTATCCCCGAAACGTTTTCTATTGACCAAAGCAAGCACTCATTGTTTGGTGCATCTAAAGTTGCAGCCGACGTTTGTGTGCAAGAGTACGGCCGTTACTTTAACATGCCAACCTGCGTTTTACGTGGTGGTTGCTTAACCGGCCCTAGCCATAGCGGTGTTGAGTTGCACGGCTTTTTAAGCTACCTGGTAAAATGTAACCTTACTGGTACTAATTACACTATTTACGGTTACAAAGGTAAACAGGTGCGTGATAACATTCATAGCTATGACGTTTCAAGGTTTGCTGAAGAGTTTATCAATGCGCCGCGTATAGCCGAGGTTTACAACATTGGCGGCGGTAAACAAAATACCTGCTCTATATTAGAAGCTTTCAAGATAGCAGAAAAATATTCTGGCCTTGAAATGAAATACACTTATTCAGATCAAAACCGCGAAGGTGACCATATCTGTTACTACAGCGATTTGCGTAAAATGAGAGAGCATTATCCAAACTGGGATATTACTATCTCGTTAGATGAAACCATCAGGCAAATTGTTGAAGCCTGGAAAAATCGTTTAGATTAATTGCTATTTGCTTAAAAGCTGATGAACCGCAGTCTGGAAAATATATTAAAAGCGTCGAGGAAAGTCTATCAGGGCATTGCGCCCTTAGACCCTTTCGGTCTTACTGACGATCTGGTGCAGTACAAAGGCCAGGCTGCTTCAGATTTGGTAAAAGAAAAGCTTTTGGGTAATGCCCCTGCAATGGTGGCCCGCTTCGGCATGGTAGAATTGCATTGCTTACTCAATTATCATTTTGTTAAGCAGAAAAAGGCTTTGCCTGCAAAGGTATTCGATTACATCAGCGGCCGGTCTTTCCCTTTTTGGTGGGATTCGGCAGTAGCCAGAGAAATGTCTAAAAATGCCGGGTTTATTAACCCGACATTTTCCAATTTGGAGAAGTTTGCCCAATTGATGGAAAACGACATGACCGGCGTAGATGTGCTGGCTTCGTGGATGCGTGGCGAAAACGTATTTTTCGACCGTATGCCTAATGTTTCTACCATCAGCATATGGGCTATTGAGCCTTTTAAGCATGCCAATCCCTGGAGTGAGGCCTTGGCTGGCAAGAAAGTGCTGGTAGTTCATCCATACGAAGAAAGTATTCAAAAGCAGTATGCTATAAGAGAGAAATTGTTTAAAGATCCGAGAGTACTGCCTGAGTTTGAACTGAAAACGATCAAAGCTGTACAATCTATAGCATACAGCGAAACGCCTTACAAAACATGGTTTGATGCGCTTGATCATATGAAAAAGCAAATATCAAAAACTGATTTTGATATTGCAATTATCGGTTGTGGTGCCTATGGTTTTCCGTTGGCCGCTCATGTAAAAAGGATGGGTAAAAAGGCAGTTCATATGGGCGGAGCTACTCAGGTACTTTTTGGCATTACGGGCCGGCGCTGGGAAGACGATCCATACTTCAAAGATAATTTCATTAATGAACATTGGGTAAGGCCAAGCGCTAATGAAACGCCAAAGCAGTTTGCCAGAATTGAAGATGGTTGCTATTGGTAGTTAGCTTAGATATAAAGCTTAAAAGGTGATATTGGTTGAGCTTCGGTTGTTCAATATAAGGTTGAAACCTGATAGGCTCGGAGGTTGAATAAAGCAGACAAAGGTAATACATGCTCAAATTGTTCTATAAAGCAGGGTACGTGATCCGGAAAAACTTGGAGGGATATAAAATCCGCTACAAGTATAACGAGTTGCGGTATCTGTTCAGCGATCGTGTGAGTTTGCCTGCTGATTACTATTTTACTCAATTTCCGGAAATTGAGTTTGACGGTTCAAAGAGCCGCTTAATTGTTCAATCAAAAATATCATGCCGCGGACCTGTAAGGTTCGTTTTTTTTGAAGATGGTATTATTGAAGTAGGCAAAGGCACATTTTTTAATGCCAACTGTTCTTTAAACTCATTGCTTTCTATCAGCATAGGCGATGATTGCCTTTTCGGCGAAAACGTAAAGGTTTACGATCATAACCATAAATTTAAATCTACCGATCAGCTTATTAAAGATCAGGGTTATGAAAAGGCCCCTATTAAAATCGGTAATAACTGTTGGATTGGTTCGAATGTTACCATTTTAAAAGGAGTTACTATTGGCAACAATTGCGTAATAGGTGCCAATAGCCTGGTAACTAAAAATGTACCGGCGGGTTCCGTACTTGTAAACCCGATAACTACAAAAGTAAGCGCTGTAATACCTGCCGGGCAACAAGCAGGGTATACGACATAGTACATGAAGATAACTTTAATAACCACCCAGGCCTCATATTGGGGAGGAAGCGAAGTGTTATGGACACAAGTTGCTGAATATGCCCTCAGCAAAGGCGACCAAGTGCAGATTGTGATTTATGACCAGAAAGGCAACTTGCACCCGGTTTTGAACGAATTGCAAGCCAAGGTTACTTCATGCATACTCCTCAGAAATTTCGTGCATTCGGCCGGCTCCGCAGTACAAAAAGCAGCAGCTGCTGTAAAAAACAAACTTTCTCCCGAAAACCTGGATGCAATCAGTGCTTTCAATCCCGATTGCATATTGGTGAGTCAGGCTAATAATTTTGATGCCGCTTTTCACCCGCTTATTTCTTCGTTTCTTGCAACTTTCAGTGCACCGTTTTATCTGCTTTCGCAATTTAACGTAGATCATGGCGGCCTGTCTTATGGCGACATGGAGAAGGCATGTAATACCTTTGCAAAGGCTAAGCTGATCTTCTTTGTTTCTAAACGTAATAAAGATACTACCGAGCGGCAAATAGCGCAGACGGTAAGCAACGCCAAAGTAATTGATAATCCGTTAAATCTGCGTGATACATCGTATGTGCCGTACCCTGAAAGCAATGTAATCAGTTTTGCTTCGGTGGCCAGGTTTGATGTAAACTTTAAAGGGCAGGATATATTGCTGCAAATACTTTCGGGCAACGAGTGGAAAGCAAGAGAATGGAAGCTTAACTTTTACGGTTCGGGCGATGATGAAAAATATCTGAAAAAGCTTACTGCATTTTATGAACTTAACGACAAAGTTGAGTTTAAAGGACAAGTAAGCGATGTGCGCGAAATATGGAAGAACAATCATGCCCTGCTTATGCCTTCTATTGCCGAGGGTAAACCGCTGGCGCTGGAAGAAGCTATGGTTTGCGGTCGTGTTTCCGTCGTATCTGATGTGGCGGGTAACGCAGAATTAGTAGATGATGGTGTGAATGGATATATAGCCTCATCTTTTTTACCCGGTCCTTTTAGTAAGGCTTTAGAACGCGCCTGGGCTGAGCGTAGCCAGTGGCAGCATAAAGGCAAATTGGCGCACGAAAAAATGTTGCACACGCTGGACTTTAGTCCGCATATCACCATATATAACACAATTACAAAGTAAAGGCGGGCAGTTTATCATTCACTTATGCAGGCAAAGGTTTCGGTTATCATTCCCAATTACAACAGAGCGGCAATCGTTGGCGAAACTATAGCTAATATGCTCTCGCAAACGTTGGCCCCGTATCAGGTAATTGTAGTGGATGATGGATCGACCGATGGTTCTGTAGAAGTAATCAGGAGTTTTGGCGAAAGGGTAACTTTGATTGAGCAAAAAAACCAGGGTCCCGGAGCAGCACGTAATGCCGGCTTGCAAATAGCTACGGGCAGTTATATCCAGTTTATGGATAGTGATGATCTGGCCTCTTTAAATAAACTGGAGGTACAGGCTGAGGTTATGCACAGCCAAAACGCCGATATAGTTTACGGCCCTTGGACTAAAGTTTGGAAAAATGATCAAGCCATACAGCTTCAGGATGTCGTATTGCAGCAGTCGGCATTGCCATCATCAAAAACGGCATTGTGCTGGTTTTTGACCGAATGGTCTATGGTTTTTCAGCATTGCCTGTTCAAAAAAGAATTGTTTGATAGGGTAGGTGGCTTTAAGCACGGTATGACCTCACACGAAGACGGTGAATTATTCGTTCGTTTATTGATGGCAGGTGCAAGCTTAGTTCATGAGGATAAAACTCTGACTTTTTATCGCCTCAATGATTTTGGTAAGCTGACGGCTACAGGGCAAGGCAACCAAAAACGTGCCGCCGATCAGGCTTTGTTTTATTGGGATGTAATTAAACAACAGAACAATCCGCTATTATCTGTATGTCTCAATTCATCGCTGTTTAAGCTGCGCGTACAAAATGCGATTAAAGATTTGGAAGCCACCGGTCTAACCACAACCGAGGTTTACAACGGCTTAAACGCTTTTGTAGGAAAAGGGAAAACATATTTAAATGCCCAACTTTGGCTAAATCAGAAGTCAGCCGGTTTAAAGCATCGTATCAAAGGGCATCGATGGCCTTCGTGTTACCAAACTGGGCCACTTTCATCGCAACAGCAACAGTTAGTTAATAACTTGGGTTGGCAAATAACCCAAGCATAATTACAAATAATGAAGAGATTACTTATAGCTGAAGAATCATTACGGGATTTAAAAGGCCATTGGTTTGACCTGCTGAAGGTAACCGAACAAACAGCCCGCAAAATGGCCTGGGAAGTAGATGTAGCCATGCACGTTGATGCGGTTCCCGAAATCGAAAAATCTTTCAACTCGCACAAAGTATTTAAGCATGCCAAATACCTCGATGGTGGCAAAAAATACCCGTTTGAGCGCTACTATAGCTTTATACTGCACAGCTACCGTATTTACAAACAAATAAAACCATTTTTAAAAAGCAAGCAGCCTTATGACACCATATTGGTGCCTACGGTAATGGTGCACCACCTGCTGGCCTGGTATATGGTGATGTCTTTAAGCAAAGCGCCAAAACATCTCACCCTGTTTTTTATCACTAACCCTGGCGAGTGGGATGCAGCTGCCAAAGCGCCCTTTTTTCCGAAGTCAACTATCATTTTAAAAAAATTGCTGTCACGCTTTAAAAAGCTGGTTGCAAGCGGTAGGGTAACTTTAGCAGTGGGTACTGTAGGCAACAAAGCAGAGTTTGAAAAGCTAACGGGGCTTCCTTTTACTATGGCTCCACAGCCGGTGCCAATTGATGCCGAAAAGGTTTATGCACTAAAACAACAAGAGCAGCAAAAGCAAAATAACGGTGTCGTTTTTTCATGCCTGGGTTTCGCCCGGCACGAAAAAGGCTCGGATTTACTCAAGATAGCCATCGAAAAGATTTTTACTTCCAACCCGGATTTCGGCGGACGGTTTATGATACAATGGGTGGACTCGTTTATGATGCCCGATGGTTCGGTTTGTGAGCCTGGTGAGTTCCTGGTCAATCATCCTAATGTGGAAATTATCGACCGAGGTGTACTGGCTGATGAGTATACACGCTTGCTGGCTAAAGCTGACTGTATGGTATTGCCATACCGTAATTCGTCTTATTATGCCCGAGTATCACAAGTGGCCACCGAATGTAATTGTATTGGTACGCCCATTATTTATACCAAAGGCGGCTGGCTCGAAGAAACTGTATCAGGTTACGGTGCAGGTATAGGCATTGAAGATGAATCAGTTGACAGCTTGATTGCTGCCATTTTAAAGATGCAAAAAGAATATAATGCTTACCAGGCAGCTGGCAAAACGGTAATGTTGCAAGCGCGAACGTACTATTCGCCTCAGCATTTTGTAAGCATATTATTAAATTAAATATAAACATTATCCTGTATAAGGTATTATAATGCTGGTAATATGAATAAGAAGACGCTTGACTTTTTAAGAGCAGTATACCTTAAAGTCTTTAAACGGGGTCATAATGGTGTGGACTATGATAATGTAGATTTAAAAAACCAGGAGGCCAGCGATTTAATCAAGCGTA
Source organism: uncultured Mucilaginibacter sp. (assembly GCA_964277815.1). GTDB lineage: Bacteria > Bacteroidota > Bacteroidia > Sphingobacteriales > Sphingobacteriaceae > Mucilaginibacter. The sequence goes on from CAXYKR010000342.1 coordinate 17,527, forward strand.
AGCTATTATCGAATGAGCCGGTAATGATCTGCAGGTTTGGTTCTGTTGAATTAGGTTGCGTTGGCAATTATAAAAGTATTAAAGAGAATCAAGGGGCTAAGTTCAAATACATATCAGATCAGATAGATCCTTACTGGTGGGACGACAAGCTGATAACAGCAATGTCTAACAATGCCGGCTTCTTTCCTGCTACTCCCCCAATGCTCGAAAAGTTTGCCTTATCTCTCTTAGAAGACATGAAACAGGTTGATATCTTAGGTTCGTGGCTGGAAAGAGAAAAGGTTTTCGCAAAAGAGTTGGCTCATGTAACGCGTGTTCAAATCGGCGATTTACATCCATACAATCATGAAAATCCATGGAGCGAAGCGCTGAAGGATAAAAAAGTACTGGTCATCCATCCGTTTGAGGATAGTATCAAGAGTCAGTATAGTAAACGCGAGCTCCTTTTTAAAGATCAGCGTATATTACCGCCGTTCGAATTAAAAACTATTAAAGCAGTTCAGTCAATAGCCAATAACAAAACGCCTTTTAAAACGTGGTTTGACGCGCTTGACCACATGAAAAAGCAAATAGACCAAACGGATTTTGATATTGCTATAATTGGTTGTGGCGCTTACGGTTTTCCGTTGGCAGCCCATGTAAAACGAATAGGAAAAAAAGCAGTTCATTTGGGTGGAGCAACGCAAGTATTGTTTGGTATAATCGGTAAGCGTTGGGAAGAAGATGAGGCAAATAATTACATCATGACTCATTTTGCTAACGAACACTGGGTGCGTCCATTAGCTACTGAAACCCCAACTGGGATTGAAAAAGTAGAGGCAGGTTGCTACTGGTAAACAGTAATTGTTACTATAGGATTACGATGGCATGCTGATTAATTTAAAGCATAGCTGTTCATTACACTTGTAGCAAAATTGAGCGGTGTGTTACAGCATTAAACCAAGGCCATTAGCGCTACCAAATGGCTCAAAACCAGTATCGATAAGGATATACAAGAAGTTACAGAAAAAATGAGGCTTTTGTTGAGAATAATTATGAAAAACAACGGCTGTCATATATAATTCCGAAGCTTTCGAAGATGCTTTTTTAAAACACCATGGTTCCTTTTAATAAAGACCTTTTATAAGCGGAAGGAAAATTTGAACAAATACTAACCTCATTAAAGGAAAACATTAAAGTACAAGCGGTTAACATATTTCAACTGGGAACAAATAACATAGTTGCGATGTCGGATATGTTGACGGCAAAATCACCTGTAAATGTTATCAGGCATTAGTTGCTCATCATGTAGGTAGCATGCGCAGATAATCGACTTTACTAAAAGTTTTGAAAGAGGAGTAATTATCAGAAATTATCTTTTGTAGCATAATTGATGGATACACAGCATCTTACTTTTACTCGTTTTTTAGCAGCAATAGCCATTGTTGTTTTACATTTCGGTAATCAATTGTATCCGTTTAATTTACGCTTTGTATCTGCGGTAGTTACCAATGCCGCTGTTGGGGTTAGCTATTTTTTTCTTCTTTCTGGTTTTGTAATGGCGATTGCTTACAGTAATCGAGGCAAAAAAATTGCTTTCGGAAGTTATATTCAAAACCGCGCAGCACGTATACTACCGTTATATTTTTTTGCTTTAATATTAATGATCATATACTACCTGATACGTACGCATATTTTTCATATGCATGTGCAGTATCAGCTTTCCGTTACAGATATACTCGTAAATGTATTTTTACTACAGAGTTGGATTGACTCTAATGCTCATAATTTAAATACCGCATCATGGACTCTATCTGTTGAGGCTTTTTTTTATTTGTCATTCCCTTTTATCAATAATCGGTTTTTCAATCAGCTTTCTTTTAAAACTATAGCTATTGCTGTTTTGGCTTTCTTTGTTGTAAGTCAACTACTATTGCATGGCCTGATGCATAAATTTCCTAATCGTAAACCTTTTATTCAGGATTTTCCACTATTTCATCTCAACGAGTTTTTGGTAGGGAACTTAGTTGGACTTTATTTTATCCGGAACCGAAACAAACATAATAACACATTTTATCTGCTAATAGTTACTGCTTTGATGCTGTTAGCATTACAGCAAGTTGTTCCCGGAATTTCTTACACAAACGGCATGTTCCTTTTCATCTTGGTACCTTTTCTGATGTTATTAGCTTACGATAACGGACCAATAACAAGGGTTTTCAGCAATAAACTGTTAATTTATTTGGGAGAAATTAGTTACGGAATTTATATCCTTCAATTTCCGGTTTATTTTTTTTTTTAC